>DASPNK010000035.1:0-5340 GCA_035626575.1 Planctomycetota bacterium
CGGCCGTCGCATCGTTCGCCGCGACTTCGTGCGACTGGTTCGGCGCCTTCGGCGCTCCCGTGGTCGCGGCGGTCGTCGTCGCGGCCGGCGGCGGAAGGCGTCGCGCGCTCCGCGCGAGCGTCGCCGCGGGCGCCGGCGCCGCGGTCGCGGGCGCGGTCTACTTCGCGCACTTCGCCTGGGTCTGCGGCGACGTCGCCGACGCGTGGTCGCGCCTCCGCACGCTGACCGGAGTCGTCGCGCGGACCTCCGAGCCGGGCGTCGCCGTCGCGACGCAGCTCGCCGCGTTGTGGGGCGCCTCCGGATGCGCGTGGCTCGCGGTCGGCGGGACGCTGGGGGTCGCGGCGGGCGGCGGACGCGTCGCGGCGGCCGGGATCGCGGCGCTTCTTCCCGGCGCGCTCTACGTCGCGCTGTTTCGAAGCCACGCGGCGGTGCACGAGTTCTGGTCGGCGCCGGCGCTTCCCGGCGCGGCGCTCCTCGGCGCGTCGGCGTTCGCGGGGCGTCGCGCGTCGACGGCCTTCTCATGCCGGGTCGCCGCGGCCGTGGTCGTCGCGCTCGCTGCGATCCGGGGCGTCGCTGCGTCGTCGACCGCGCAGCAGGAGAGTCTGACGACGTTCCATCGCGACCTCGGGCGCGCGGTGGAGGCGGCGCTCCCGCCCGACGGGGTGCTCGTGGTGAATTCCGACTGGCTTGTCGCGAGGTACTACGTCGACCGCCCGGTCGTCTTCGGCGTGCGAGACCTCGACGCCTTGTCGGCGAGGGTCGACGGGATGATCCGCTACGGCGTCGCGCCCGAACGGATCACGGTGGTTTGGGAAGGCGCGTGCCCCGACGACGTGCGCGTCTGGCTGGACGCCCGCGGCGTGCGCGAGGACTACGGCCCGCTGCCGGTGTGGCGGCTCCGCGCGCGCGGATGAGCGACGCGGTCGCCGCCGTCATTTCCCGGCGGAGGGCGTCGTCGGCGGCGCGGAGGGCATCGACGGTGCGTTTTGGCCGTCGAGCCCGTCGAGCCTGTCCAGGCCGCGCGGGTCGAGCGCGACGTCGCCCTCGATGCCGAACGTCTTGAGCCAGGCGTCGACCTCCTTCGTGGAAAGCCGGACGTCGCGGGGACCCGATGCGGCGGCGCCGCTCTTCCGATCCGACGCGGCGGGCGGTCGACGTCCCGGGCGTGCGGGCGCGCCCGCGACCTCGAGGCGCTCGAGGAACTTGTCCACGCCGAGGGTCCGCCCGCCGAGGGATTTCACGCGCCCGCGGAGCTCCCGGTCGTCGGTGACCACCGCCACCTCCGCGGCCGTCGCGGCCGCGCGCAGATCGGCCGCGAGCGCGTCGTCGGCGGCGCCTTCCCGGACGTAAAGCGGACGCACGCGGGCGGCCGGCGACTCCTCCCGCTCCGACGGTCCCGCCGCGCCGCGCCGCGCGTCGAAGTACACGCGCACCGGGACGCCGAGGAGGACGGCGGCCCTGAGGAGGCGACCGCGGGCCTGCTCCAGCGTGCCCTCCCGGTCCCAGCCCTTGCGAAGGATGAGGTTGTAGCCGTCGACCCAATACTCCATTCCCGCACGGCTCCCGCCGGGGCGCGGCCCGGCCGCCGGGCGTTCGACGGGGTTGGTACCCTCGTCGATGCCCGAGTTCATCTTCTACACCCGCGACCTGAAGAAGAAGTACGACGACAAGGAGGTCCTGAAGGGCGTCACCCTCGCCTTCTACTACGGCGCGAAGATCGGCGTCATCGGCCACAACGGCAGCGGCAAGTCGACGCTGCTCCGCGTCATGGCGGGCGTCGAGCGCGAGTTCGAAGGGGAGGCGCGCCTGCAGGAAGGTCGCACCGTCGGGTACGTCTCGCAGGAGCCGCCGCTCGACCCGACGAAGACGGTGCTCGGCAACGTCGAGGAGGCGGTGAAGCCGATCCGGGACCTCCTCAAGCGCTACGACGACGTGAATCACCGTCTCGGGGAGGACATGTCTCCCGAAGAGATGGAGAAGCTGCTGGACCAGCAGCAGCGCCTCCAGGACGAGATCGACGCCAAGAACGCCTGGGAGCTGGATCATCAGCTCGAGCTGGCGATGCACGCTCTCGGCTGCCCGCCGGCGGACGCCGACGTCACGAAGATCTCCGGCGGCGAGCGTCGCCGCGTCGCGTTGTGCAAGACGCTGCTGGCGCAGCCCGACCTGCTGCTGCTCGACGAGCCCACCAACCACCTCGACGCGTCGACGACGGCGTGGCTCGAGAACCACCTCAAGGAGTACAAGGGCACCGTCATCCTCGTCACTCACGATCGCTACTTCCTCGACAACGTCGTGAGCTGGATGCTGGAGATGGACCGCGGCCGCGCCACGCCGTTCGAAGGGAACTACTCGACGTACCTCGACAAGAAGCGCCGGCTGCTCGAGGTTGAGGCGAAGTCGGAGCTCGCGCGGCAGAAGACGCTCGCCCGGGAGCTCGAATGGATCCGCCAGTCGCCTCGCGCCCGCGTGGCGAAGAACAAGGCGCGCATCGCGAACTACGAGAGGCTCGTCGCCGAGCAGGACGACAAAGTCGACGGCACGGTCGAGCTGCAGCTTCCTCCCGCGCCGCACCTCGGCGAACGGGTGGTGATTTTCGACAAGGTCACGAAAAGCGTCGGCGGCCGGACGCTGATGAAGGATCTCTCGCTCCGCCTTCCGCCGGGGTCCATTCTCGGCGTCATCGGCCCGAACGGCGCGGGGAAGACGACCTTCCTCAAGATGATCACCGGCGAGGTCAAGCCGGACTCCGGCAAAGTCGAAATCGGACCGACCGTGCAGCTCTGCTACGTCGATCAGCTGCGCGCCGCCCTCGATCCGGAGTTGACCGTCTTCCAGCAGATCACCGGCGGGCAGGAGCAGCTCCTGTTCGGCAAGAAGTGGGTCAACGGCCGCGCCTACGTTTCGCGATTCAACTTCCGCGGCGCCGATCAGCAGACGCGCATCGGCGAGCTGTCGGGCGGCCAGCGGAACCGGGTGCAGCTCGCCACGCTGCTCCGGAAAGGCGGCAATCTCATCCTGCTCGACGAACCCACCAACGACCTCGACCTCGAGACGTTGCGCGTGCTCGAAGACGCCATCCAGGGATTCACGGGGTCGTTGATCATCGTGACCCACGACCGCTACTTCCTGAACCGCGTCGCCACGCACGTGCTGGCGTTCGAAGGGGACGGCGCGGTGCGCTTCTTCGAAGGCGACTTCTCCACCTACGAGGAGCGCGTCGCGCAGGAGCGGGAAGCCGCGGGCAAGGGCGGCGGCGGCGCGGACAAGTACCGCAAGTTCACCCGCTGAAGCCCGCCCTCGCCGGCCGGCGCGACGCACGGCGGCGCCGGTCGCGCCGCCGTCGGAATCGCCGCCGCGGCCCGGCGTCAGTGCGGCGTCGCCACGACGGCGTTCGTGAACGTGTAGCCGAGCGGCGCGCCGCCGTCGAGAATCAGCGCCTGGAACGCGCACGGGATGCCGACGATCGCCGGATCGTTCGGCACCGGGATCGCGAGGAACGTGCCCGGCGAGCCGCCGGTCGTCTGAATGAGCGGGAAGAACGGCGTGCCGATCAGCGAGAAGAGGCTCGCCTGATCGAGGTACACGCGGCAGCCCGATCCGAAGAACAGCGGCGTCGCGTCGAGGCCCACGGCGAAGAAGAGCGCGACGGGCGCGCCGACCGGCACGCGGTCCGCAGAGAGGCCGAACGCGAAGTTGCCGAGGTACGGCGGCGCGTTCGCGACCAGCGTCTGAAACGTGCCGCCCGTTCCGGCGCATCCCGAGCCCGCGTAGGCGAGGGTCGCCGCCGGATCGCCGAGGAATTCGTCGGCGCCGACGTCGGGGAACGCGTCGCGCGCCTGGCCTTCGAAGTCTTCGACGAGGCCGAGCAGGGGGCCGACGTCGCGGCACGGCGAGATCGCCGAAAGATGCCACGGCGCCGCGGGGGCCGCCGCGAACAGCGGGTCGGCGACCTGCGACGACGGCTCCTGCGAGACGAACGCGGCCTGCCACGCCGCGAGCGTCGCGTAGTTCACGCCCTGCGTGCGCGCGAAGTTCCCGCCGTTCGGCGTCCAGAACACGTTCTGATCCGCGACGAGAGGCAGCGTCGGCGCCGTCGTGTTCGAAATCGTCTGGTGGTGGTAGACCACGCCGTTGGCGACGGTCTTGAGCACCACGTTGCCTCGCACCTCGGTGAACGCGGTGTAGCTCGCGCCGCTGGGATAGTTGCCGATGACGAACGGCGGCAGCGTGCCCGCCAGCGTACCGACGAGGAAGGTGTTGTTGAGCACTTTCGTGTTGTTGTCGCGTCGGCCCGAAACGTAGCCGTCCCGCACGAAGCCCGAGAACCCGCCGCCGCCGACCGACTGCAGATTCTCGAACACGTTGTTGGCGATGAGCGTGTCGTTCACCGGGCCGCTGTTGCCGTACACGAGCACGCCGACGCCGCCGCAGTTCGCGACGCGGCAGCGGACGATGTGGTTGGCCAGCGCGCTCTGACTCGAGGACGTGTAGAGGCTGATCGCGTCGAACGTCGCTCCGACGATATGGAGCCCCTCCAGCGTGACGTAGTCCGCCCCGTTGAAGTAGACCGCGACCGACTTGCCCGTCGCGTCGAGGATCGGCGTCTCGCCGGGCGCCGCGCGGAACGTCACGCGGTTGACCGGGGAGGTTCCCGGCCACGCCGCGAGCAGCAGCACGCAGAGGTTGTTGCCGAGGGTGTGATTCGAGCCGAGCACAGGGTCGCCCGAGATGTAGTAGGTCTGCGTTTCGACGAACGGCCCGGCGTCGTCGTAGATCTCGAACGTCGTCGGCCCCGACACGCCCTGGGCCGCCAGCGCGGCGGTCGCGGCGCCGAGACTCTGGAAGTTGGTCGGGCTCGCCGGACGCTGCGGGTGCACGGTGTAGAGCCCGGAGAACTGGGCGGGCGCGCACGCGGCGAGCGCGACGGCGCCGACGAAGACGGAAACTCGGAACGGCATGGGAGGTCTCCGCCGGCCTCGGCCGGCACGGGGCGTGGAGTGTAGTCGCGTTCCGTGTTCATGGGAGGAGGCGGAGCGAACCGTCCACCGACGTCGACGCGATCGGCACGTCGTAGAACGTGAAAACCCTCAGCGTCGCCTCGGACGCAAACCCGGCCCGCGCCGGAATCCACGCAAGCCGCGGCCTCGCGGCGGCGATGAGCGCTCCGAGCGCGTCGTTCTCCGATCCGTGATGCGGCGCCTGGAGGAGATCGCAGCGCGGGACTCGACCGCGACGCAGGAGGTCGCGCAGGCCGTTCGTCTCAAGGTCGCCGGGAAGAAAGATCCCGGCGCCGCGGACGCGCGCGGCGACGGCGAGGGAGCGGTCGTTCGCGTCGCG
>DASPNK010000036.1:0-2258 GCA_035626575.1 Planctomycetota bacterium
TACCTCGACGACCTTCGCGGCTCGCGAAGCCGGTCGCACGTTATGAGCGTCGAGCAGTCACTTACTGCGTTCTCGGCGTACCTGGGCCCGGTCCGGGTTCGGCAAATCACGGTTCCGCGCGTCCTCGCCCGCCGAAAACTGAGGCTTGAGCAGGGCAAGGCGCACGCGACGCTGGTTCGCGAAGAGGGAGCACTCCGTGCGTGCCTCCACTGGGCACTGCGCGCCGGGTTGATCGGCGCCCACCCATTGATCCATCTTCGGCCGCTCTCGCTCACGGAGGCCGACCAAAAGCGCCCGCGACGTGCGCTCTCCGAAGAGGAGATTGAACGGTTGCTGAGCGCTTCTCAGCGGCTCGACGACTCGAGGACCGCTCGCGTGCTGGCCCGTGCGACGATCGAAGCGGGAGGGCGTTCGACCGAATGGCGCGCTCGCGACCGCACGGCGCCCCTGTCACAGTCGCCGCTTTGGACCACGCTCTTGGCGACCGGACTCCGATGGGGCGAGGCCGCTGCGCTTCGATGGTCGGGCTACGACGTCGCGTCCGGTGGCCTCTTGGTTCGGGCTTCGACGACGAAGGGAAAGCGAAGCCGCGTCGTTCCCGTTCCTCCCTACCTCGCCGCAGCGCTCAGCGCGCTTCGGGTGGCACAGGCCACGTTCTTTGGGCGTCCGACGACGGAGGCTGACTCAATCTTCCTGACGCCGTTTGGAAAGCCGTGGGCGGCGACGGGACCGCACTACCGGCACGACCTGTTCCGGCGAACCCTTGCCGAGGCCGGAGTCGAGCGAATCGACGGTTTCGGGCGCACGGTCGACGTTCACGCGTCGCGACGGACCGCCAACACCCGCTTGCTGCGGTTCGGCGTGCCGATCATGACGGCCGCGACGATCCTCGGGCACCAAGACCCCAAGATCACGGCGCGGCACTCAGCGAGCTGCGCCTCGCCGAAACGTCCGCCGCGGTCAACGCACTGCCATCGCTTGGACCGAAGGCCGACTCCGTCGTCGAACGGACGGCCATGGCGGCGAGCGAATCGTGCAGCAATCGTGCAACGCCCGGCGACGGAGGCGGTGGCGGCGCGGTCCGTCGTCCCGTAAGGCGTGCGCGCGTCACAACTTCGCGGGAATGGGAGCGCCGGGAATCGAACCCGGGACCAACGGATTAAAAATCCGGTGCTCTACCGACTGAGCTACGCTCCCGCCGCGACGGCGCCCGGCGGGGCCGGCGTCGACGCGGGACGCTCGTTTTTCCGCGCGGCCCGGCGGAGGGCAAGGGTCGAGACGACGCGGCGCGGCGGAAGTCGGCGCGGCGCGGCGTGGAGCACGGCGTCGCCGCACCGGGCCTTGGTCAGACCGTCAGGACCTCTTCGCTCTTCTTCTTGAAGACGTCGTCGATCTTCTTCTCGGTCTCCTTGAGGTGGTCGGAGACCTGCTTGTCGAACTTCTTCCAGGCGTCTTCGGTGATCTCGTGCGCGGCGTACGCCTTTTCGGCGTGCTTAAGGACGTCGCGGCGGAGGTTGCGGAGGGCGACGCGCTGGGCTTCGCAGATCTGTTTGACGTGCGCGACGAGCTGCTTGCGGCGGTCTTCGGAGAGCGGCGGCAGGTTGATGCGGATGGTCTTGCCGTCGACCGAAGGGTTCACGCCCAGGCTGGAGGCCTGGATGGCGCGTTCGATGTCCTTCACGATGCTCGTGTCGAACGGCTTGATCGAGATGGTGCGCGCGTCGGGGATGGCGATCTGCGCGACGTTCTTGATCGGCTGGTGCGACGCGTAGACCTCGACCGGAATGCCTTCGACGAGTCCCGGGCTGGCGCGGCCCGTGCGGATGCCGCGCATCTCCTCTTCGAGGTGCGCGACGGCCTTCGCCATCTTGTCCTTCGTCTCCTTGAACGCGGTCTCCGTCGAGAAGGTCATCGTTCGGCTCCGGTGCGGGGGCGCGCCGAGGCGCCGCTCCCGGGAAAAGGACGTTCAGGCGCCGCTGATGATCGTGCCGACCGCCTCGCCGCGCAAGACGCGCAGGAGGTTGTCGGGGTCGTTCATGTTGAAAACGACGAGCGGAACGTCGTTGTCCATGCACATCGTGACCGCGGTCTTGTCCATCACGTCGAGGCCGCGGTTGATGACGTCCATGAAGTGCAGCTTGCGAAGTTGCTCGGCGTCGGCGTGCTTCTTCGGGTCCTTGGAGTAGACGGCGTCGACCTTGGTCGCTTTGAGCACGACCTCGGCCCCCAGCTCGGCCGCGCGCAGCGCCGCCGCGGTG
>DASPNK010000037.1:0-3228 GCA_035626575.1 Planctomycetota bacterium
GGGACGTTGGACGCGGCCACGCCGAAGCACTTGGGGTTCTCGAGACGGAAATCGACGACGACGTCGGAGCGGCCCGCGAAGAACGTCCAGCGGCAGGTGTAGCGCAGCTCGCCGAGCGAGCCGTTCTGCCGGACCACCGCCGAGACGGAACCCGACTGCTCGACGACCGTCGTGACCGAGGTGGCCGGGATCGACGCGCCGCCCGGGGCCTGCATCGTGAGCGAGCCCGCGCCGGTGAGGATCGCGGTCCCGTTCACCGTCGCCGCGTTGAAGAGCGTGAACCCGGTCTTGCTCAGGACGAACGAGGTGTTGGTCCCCGTCGTCACAGTGACGGTCGACGACGTCTGCACGACCGACAACGTGCCCGCGGGGCCGGCGGACGACCACGAGACGGTATAGGTCGACGCGCCGTTCGCGGGGGCGTCCGCTTTGAAAGACGCCTGCACCCACCGCAGCGGCAGCGTCGCGACGTCCCGGTCGCCGCCCCAACGCGTGAGGGCGCGGAACTGAGCGGGGACCGCCTGGCCCGCGGCGTTCACGATGCGGAAGCCGGTGAGCGACGTGACCGCGGGCGTCTTGGGGACGGGGAAGCCGAACGTCACGGGCTCCTGCGTGCGCGTCTGCGCCGTTCCGTTGATCACGGTGAAGGTCTGCGCGGCGAACTGCGCGGGCGCGGCGGCGGTCGCCGCGAGCAGGAACGCGGCGACGAACGTCGAGCGGCGGATGAAGGCGCTGGGCGCCTTCCCTTGGAACTGCGACATGATGGGGGCTCGGGAAGCGCGAGGCTTCCGGCGGGAGGGACGGCCGACGCCTCGGCGACGGCCTTCGACGCTCGGGGTGGGGCGAGCGCCGATCGGGAAGCGAAAGAACCCGCGAAGGAGCGACGACCTCAGCTTCTGGGACGGCGTCGGTCGCGGGCG
The DNA here is from genome assembly GCA_035626575.1 of Planctomycetota bacterium. GTDB lineage: Bacteria > Planctomycetota > CAIWVZ01 > DASPNK01. Next base: position 921 of record DASPNK010000037.1, read on the forward strand.
GACAGGTCGCGAACCGGGGGCTCCGAAGAACTTGGGAAACGCACCGCCACGAACCACGGCGGAGGGGGGCTACCTCCGCAGATTCCATAGAAACCGCAGAAGCCGGCTTTACGCGACGGCGCAGGTTTTCCGAGAATCCTGCAACGCGCGCGTGGGTCCAAGACGGCGCCGCCGCACGCAAAAGCTCGCCGCGACGTCGCTTGAGCGCGCGTGCTCCGACGCTCGGAACGGGCGGTCCGCGCACTAAGATGCCGCGCTCATGCCGCGCCGCGCCGACCGGTTCTCGGGACCGTTTCCCCCTCTCGCCGCGGCGGCCTCGCTGATCGCGGCCTGCGTGGTCGTGTCCGGGAAGAAGCTCTTCTGGATGGACGAGCTCTTCACGTTCCTCGAGGTGTCCGCGCCGACGCTGCGCGACGCGATCGGGGCCGCGGCGTCGGCCGCCGATTCCAGCCCTCCGCTCTACCCCGCCCTCGCCTGGAGCTGGGCGCGGCTCTTCGGCGACGGCGAGACGTCGCTCCGCCTCCTCGGGTCGCTGTGCGTCGCAGGCGCCTTCGCGGTGACGTGGAATCTCCTCCGACGCACGTTCGGCGGCGTCGCGGCGACGTTCGGCGCCGGCGCCGCGCTGTGCGCCGCGCCGCTGGTGTTGACGCACAACGCGGAGGCGCGGCCCTACGGCCTCTTCCTGCTGCTGGCCGCGATCGCCGTCGACCTCTACGAGCGGCACGGCCGCCGTCCGCGAATCGCGACGCTCGTCGCGTGGGCCCTCGTTCACGCCGCGCTGGTCCACACGCACGTGTTCGGGTTCGTCTACGGCGGCGCGCTCGCGTTCGCGGGAATCGTCCGCGACGTCGTCGAAGGCCGGCGACGCCTCGCCTTCTACCTCGCGGTCCCGCTCGGTTGGGCGACGTTCGCGTGGTGGTGGAAGCCGTTGCTGATCGACATGGACGTCTGCCGTCCGCACAACTGGATCGAGCCTCCGACGCTCGCGCGGCTCATGGACGCGTTCGGCAACACGACCCCGATCGCGCTCGCGCTCGGCGTCGTCGCGGCGGTCGCCGCGTTGCGCGGTCGACGGGAGGCCGACGCCGGGTCGGCTTCGGCGGTCGCGGTCGCCGAGGCGCCGCCTACCGAAGCGATCGCGGCGGAGACCGCCGCCGCGCCGACCGACGATCCGGCGCCCGCGCGGCGGCTCTTCGCGGCGGCCGCGACGTTCGTCTTCGTCGTTCCGCTCGCCGTGTTCGTGGAATCGCGTCTGGCGACGTCGATCTTCCTCGACCGCTATTTCATCCCCGGCGCCGTGGGCTGGGCGATCCTCCTCGCCGCGGCCGCGCGTCGGCTCGGCGGCTTCGGCGACCCGGACGCAGGGCGCGCCGCGCGGATCGTCGCCGCGGCGTCGTGCGTCGCGTGGCTCGCCTTCCCGGCGGTGGACGCGGCGCTCGCGCCGCCGAAGGTCTCGACCGGGTTCCCGCGCGCCGCCGCGAAGCATCCGGATCTGCCCGTGGTGTTCGAAGCGCCTCAGGCGTATCTGCCCTCCTTCCACTACGAGCCGGAGCGCGCGCGGTGCTTCTACGTGCTCGACTGGGAGGCCGCGCTCGCGGAAGGCAACGCGCGGAACGCGACGGTGGACTACAAGCTGCTCCAGGGCGTGAAGAGCCTGAGGCCGGAGCACAACATCGTCCCCGGCGACGCGTTTCTCGCGTCCCATCCGCGTTTCCTCGTCGCGGACGTCCCCGCACGCCGATGGTCGGAGCTGCGCGTCGAGTCGAACCCCGACTACCGCTGCACGCCGGTCGACGGCGCCCTGCTGGTGGAACGCGTCGCCGCGGCTCAATCGCGCTGACCGCCGGAACAAGGTCCGCCGAGGCCCGGCGCGGCGCCGTCACGCTTCGCTCGCCGATCGGCGATGCGGGCGCGTCCTCCTCGGGCACGACACGGGCTCTCCGTCGCCGCGGTGCAAGACGTGGACCGCGGAGGCCCGCGCGCGGCGCGCAGCGACGCGACGGCCCCGCAACGTCGACTTCCGGCGCGCGGCGGCGAACCGGACACCGCGCATGGCGCCGCAACGCGTCGCTCGCCTATCGGCGATGGGGACGCGTCCTCGGGGGCTGCGCCCCCTCGGCACGACGCTCCGCGGTCCTCGCCGGGCACGGCAAAGGTCTTCCGTCGCCGCGGTGCAAGACGTGGACCGCGGAGGCCCGCGCGCGGCGCGCAGCGACGCGACGGCCCCGCATCGTCGACTTCCGGCGCGCGGCGGCGAACCGGACACCGCGCATGGCGCCGCAACGCGTCGCTCGCCGCTCGGCGATGC
>DASPNK010000038.1:0-4704 GCA_035626575.1 Planctomycetota bacterium
TGCTCCATCGGCCGCGCGGCCTGATCCTCGTCACCGGGCCCACGGGCTCCGGCAAGACGACGACGCTGGCCACGATGATCGACGAGATCAACCGGAACCAGCCGGTGCATGTCGTCACGATCGAAGATCCGATCGAGTACCAGCACGAGCACAAGAAGGCGGTGATCAACCAGCGCGAGGTGGGGGCCGACGTGCCCACGTTCGCCGAGGCCATGCGGCGCGTGCTTCGGCAGGACCCCGACGTCATCCTGCTCGGCGAAATGCGCGACCTCGAGACCATCTCCACCGCGATCACGGCGGCCGAGACGGGCCACCTCGTGTTCGGCACGCTGCACACCACCGGCACGGCGCGCACCATCGACCGCATCATCGACGCGTTCCCGCAGGAGCAGCAGGAGCAGATCCGCACGCAGCTCGCGCTGTCGATCGTGGCGGTGATCAGCCAGGTGCTGGTGCCCCGCGCCGACAAGCGCGGCGTGTGCGCCGCGTTCGAGATCATGATCAACACGCCGGCGATCGAGAACTACATCCGCAAGGGCGAGACGTTCAAGATCACCAGCGACATCCAGACCGGGAAGAAGCGCGGCATGGTGCTGCTCGACGACAACCTGCTGCAGCTCGTCCGCGACGGGAAGATCTCCGCCGAAACGGCGCTGGGCTACGCGCAGGAGCCCAACGAGATGCGCACGAGGCTCGCATGAGCGGGGCGCCCGCGACCGGACGGCGCCGGCTCCTCGGCGAGATCCTCAAGGAGATGAAGAAGGTCAACCAGGGCCAGATCCAGGAGGCCCTGGCGACCCAGCGGGAGAAGGGCGGCCAGATCGGATCGATCATGGTCGGCCTCGGCTTCATCTCGAAGGCCGACCTCACGCGCGCGCTGGCGACGCAAGCCGGCATGGAGGCGATCGACCTGTCGACGCTCGCGGTGCCGCCGCAGGTGCTGCAGCGCGTCGACGCGCAGACCGCGCAGGCGTTCCGCGTCGCGCCGTTCAAGGAGGAGAACGGCGTGTTGTGGGTCGCCCTCGCCGATCCGATGAACACGTCGGTGCTCGACGACCTCGCCTTCATGACGGGGCTCAAGGTCAAGGCCGCGGTCGCCGGCGACGAGCAGATCGACGCGGCGCTGAAGAAGTTCTACGCGCAGGGCGCCGAGGACCTCGACAGCCTGCTGGACAGCCTCGAGGCCGCGGGCAAAGGCGGCTCGATCGACGACCCCGCCGAACTGGCGCGGTCGACGCCGGTGGTGCGGCTCCTCAACTACATCCTCCTCACCGCGGTCAAAGACCGATCCAGCGACATCCACTTCGAGCCGTTCGAAGAGGAGTTCAAGATCCGCTACCGCGTCGACGGCACGCTGTTCGAGCTGCGATCGCCGCCGCGCCACCTCGCCACCGCGCTCATTTCGCGCGTGAAGGTGCTGGCGGACCTCGACATCGCCGAGACGCGGCTGCCTCAGGACGGTCGCATCGACCTGAAGGTCGGCGGCCGTCAGATCGACCTGCGCGTCTCGACCTTGCCCACCATGTTCGGCGAGTCGTGCGTGCTGCGCGTGCTCGACCGCACCACGGTCAGCCTCGACCTCAAGCAGCTCGGTCTACGGACGCACGAGTTCGCGCTGGTCAAGGATCTGATCGACCGTCCGCACGGCATCATCCTCGTCACCGGCCCGACGGGTTCGGGCAAGACGACGACGCTCTATTCCGCGCTCAACTTCGCCAACGCGCCCGACGTGAAGATCGTCACCACCGAAGACCCGGTGGAGTACGACCTCGACGGCGTCGTGCAGATCCAGGTGAACGAGGAGATCGGCGTCGGCTACGCGGCGTGCCTCCGGTCGATCCTCCGCCACGACCCGGATCTCATCCTGGTCGGCGAAATCCGCGACAAGGAGACGGCGCAGATCGCCATCGAGGCGGCGCTCACCGGCCACCTCGTGTTCTCGACGCTGCACACCAACGACGCGCCGAGCGCGGTGTCGCGCCTCATCGACGTCGGCGTCGAGCCGTTCCTCCTCTCCGCCACGTTGGAGGCGGTCGTCGCGCAGCGACTGGTGCGGCGCGTCTGCGACCATTGCAAGACCTGGTACGTGCCCCAGGACGAGGTCCTCCTCGAGCTGAACCTGACCCGGAAGGACGTCGGCGACCGCAGGTTCGCCGTCGGCAAGGGCTGCGAGGAGTGCCACAAGACCGGCTACAAGGGCCGCATGGCGATCTTCGAAATGATGGTGATGAACGAAGACCTCGCCCGCTCCGTCGTCGCCGGCGAATCGACCGCGCGGCTCCGCGACAAGGCGATCGCCGGCGGCATGAAGACCCTGCGCGACGCCGGCCTGCTCGCGGTGTTCGACGGCGCGACGACCGCCGAAGAGGTCGTCCGCGAGACCATCGCCTCGTTCTGAACCCGCGCTTCGGGCGCGGGCGATCCTTGAAGGCGCGCATCGGCGCGCCTGCGGGTCGAAGGGGCGCCTTGGCGCGCCCCGTCGGAGGGCGCCGCCGACGCGGCGACGGCGTTCGGCGATGTTCGGAAGGTGCGCCGACCCTCCGCACGCGCCGTCGCCGCGCGGCGGTCGCGGACGTCCCGCGGCGCCTCAGCGCGCGCAGGTCTCCGCGCGGCCTCCGTCGACCGGGAGCGTGACGCCGGTGATGAAGGAGGAGGCGGGCGTCGCGAGGAAGTAGATCGCTTCGGCGACCTCGTCGGCGAGGCCGGGGCGGCCGAGGGGGTGGGTCGTTTTCGCGCGTTCGAGGAAGGCGGCGTACTGCGTCTCGTCCATTCCGCCGCGTTTGTGCAGTTCGGTGACGACGACGCCGGGGTTGACCGCGTTCACGCGCACGCCGCGGGGCGCCAGCTCGAGGGCGGCGCAGCGCGTCGCCTGGTCGAGGGCGGCCTTGGACACGCAGTAGGAGAAGACGCCGGGGAAGGCGCGTACGCCGGTGACCGACGAGACGTTCACCACGGCGCCCTTCCGCGCCTCAAGCCAGGGCAGCAGGGCCTGGGCAAGGAGGACGGGCGCGGTCACGTTCAGCGCGAACATGCGCTCGAAGGCGCGGCGGTCGAGGCCGGCCAGCGCGTCCGAAGCGATGACGCCGGCGGCGTTGACCAGGGCGTCGACCTGGTCCTCGGAGGCGGCGACCGAGCGGGCGAGGGCGGTGATCGCGTCGTCTTCGAGGAGGTCGGCGCGCAGCGTCCGGACGCGGTCGGGCGCCTCCGCCGCGAGAGCGGCGAGGGCGTCGACGTCGCGGCCGGTCGCCGCCACCCGCCAGCCCGCGGCGAGGAAACGCCGGGCGGCGGCCCGGCCGATTCCGGACGTCGCGCCGGTGACGACGGCGACGGGAAGTTCCGACGGACGAGGCGCGACGTTCATGCCGCGGCATGCTAACGGCGGGCCTCGCGGCGGCCCGGCGCTTGACCTCGCCGTCGCGGCGTCGTCAGAATGGTCGCCCGGCCGACCCGGCGCCCGAGATCCTCCACATGCCCGAAAAACTCAGAGACCGCCGCGAGAAGCTGGCCAGGGCCGCTTCCGAGAGAACGACGGCGGCGGCGCCTTCGGAAGTCGTGACGAAGCGCGGCAAGGTGAAGGTCTCCAAGACGGCGAAGACCAACTTCACGACGCAGCTCGCCACGCTGCAGGACGCGGGCCTCCCGATCCTCCGCAGCCTGCGGATCCTCGAGAACCAGTCGGCCAAGGGGCCGATGAAGCAGGTGACCGCCGGGCTCGCCGAAGACGTCGAGGGCGGCACGAGCCTCTCCGAGGCGATGGCGAAGTACCCCTACGTCTTCGACGACCTCTACGTGAACCTCGTCCGCGCGGGCGAAGCGGGCGGCGCGCTCACGCAGATTTTCAACCGGCTCTCCGAGTTCATGGAGAAGGCCGACGCGCTCGCGCGGAAGATCCGCTCGGCGATGATCTACCCGACGCTGGTGGTCTCGTTCGCGACGGCGGTCGTGATCTTCATCATGACCTCGGTCGTTCCGAAGTTCGAAGACGCTTTCCGCAGCCTCGGCGGCAAGCTGCCGGCGCCGACGCAGTTCCTCATCGACGTCTCGCGGTTCCTCGCGACCAACTGGTGGATCCTGCTGCTCGCGGTCCTGGTCCTTGTCGCCGGGTTCGTCGCGATCGGCCGCACGCGCGGCGGGCGGCGCTTCTACGACGCGCGGAAGCTCCGACTGTGGATCTTCGGACCGATCGTGCACGGCACGCAGATCGCGCGGTTCTCGCGCACGCTGGGCACGCTGTCGTCGTCGGGGGTCGAACGCCTGCGCTCGCTGGACATCGTGGCCGACGCCGCGGGCAACGTCGTCTTCGAAGACGGCGTGAGGAAGATCCAGGCCGCGGTGCGCGAAGGCGAGGCGATGGCGCGCCAGATGGGCGCCACCGCGCTGTTCGACGACGTGGTCGTCAACATGGTCGACGTCGGCGAAGAGACCGGCGAGCTCGACAAGATGCTCCTCAAGGTCGCCGACGTCTACGAGCAGCAGGTCGACAACCGGGTCGGCGCGCTGATGAGCGTGCTGGAGCCGGTGCTGATCGTCTGCCTCGGCGTCGTGGTCGGCTTCATCGTCATCGCGCTCTTCCTGCCGCTCCTGTCCATCCAGCAGCTTCTCGGCAGATGAAGGAGGGCGGACGGACGTCCGTCGAAGGCCGCGCCGCCTCCGGCGCCGCGGCCGCCTGACCGATGTCGCTCCGCCTCCGCATCTCGCTGGTCG
>DASPNK010000039.1:0-2334 GCA_035626575.1 Planctomycetota bacterium
CTCCCGGTCCGTCGTCGCGGAGCGCCGCGAAGCTCGCCGCGGCCTCTTCCAGGCGACCGTCGCGCGCGGCCTCGGCCGCGTGCGCGGCGAGCGCACGCCGCGCCGCGGCGCGGGCTTCGGCGGCGCGGCGATGGTCGGCCAGCGCGGGATCGCGCGCGATGCGCAGCACTTCGGCGTAGCGGCCCGCCTTGAGCAGGCGTTCGGCGTCGCGCAATCGAGTCATCTCGCGAAACATGGAGGCTCCGTCGCGGCCGCTATTCTCGCCGACGCCGGGTTTATTGCCGCGAGCGTCCCGCCGCGCTTGAACCGCCGGACGGCCGGCCCGATCATCGCGCCGTGGCCGGTCTCAACCCCTCGCCCCGCCGGGAGTCGGCGGCGGTCGTCGCCGCGGCCGCCTCCTTCGCCCTCGCGGCGTTGAAGCTCGCGGGATTCCTCTGGACGGGGTCCACCGCGCTTCTGGCCTCGGCCGCGGACTCGGCCGCCGACGTCGTGGTCTCGGGGGTCAACGCGCTCACCGTCCGGGCCGCCGATGCGCCGCCCGACCAGGGACACCCCTTCGGCCACGGGAAGTTCGAGCACCTCGGCGCCCTCGGACAGGCGCTCATCCTCTTCGGCGTCGGCGGCGGCGTCCTGTGGAGCGCCGCGCGTCGCGGCGTCGATCCGGAGCCGCTGCGCGACCCCTGGATCGGCGTCGGCGTCTCCGCGGTCTCGCTGATCGGCGCGCTCGCCCTGTCGCGTTTCCTTTCCCGCGCGGGAAAGCGGCACGACTCGCCCGCTCTCTCCGCCGACGCCGCCCACTACGCCGCGGACTGGCTCACGAACGCCGGCGCGCTCTTCGCCATCCTGGCCGAGCGGCTCGCGGGCTGGGGGCGGGTCGACCCGCTCGTCGCGGCCCTGACGGCGGCGGCGGTCCTGCGCCTCGGATGGCGCACGCTGACGGACGCCGCGGGCGGCCTTCTCGACGCGCGCCTCGCGGGCGAAGAGCTTGCGCTCGTGCGCAAGGTGCTCGAGGCGCGGGCGCCCGTCGTCCGCGGCTATCACGACCTGTTGACCCGCCGCGCGGGGCCGACGCGCTTCATCCAGCTTCACATCGAACTGGATGCGGACCTCACCTTCCGCGAGACGCACCGCATCGTGGAATCGGTGGTGCGGGACCTGGAACAGGCGATTCCCCGCGCGGTGGTGACCATCCATGCCGACCCCGTCCCGCCGTTGCCGGACGACGGCGAGACCGCTCCCGTGCTGGAGACGGGCGCGGCCCGCGAGGGCCTCGCCGGCGGTTGATCCGGCCGACGGACCCCCTTAGAGTCCGCGCCGCCCGCCGGAGTGGCGGAATGGCAGACGCAGCGGATTCAAAATCCGCCGCCCTTCGGGGCTTAAGGGTTCAAGTCCCTTCTCCGGCATCGCACGACGCGGCCCTCGGGCCGCGTCGTCGTCGCCGGCCGCGCGCCGCGCGGCCCTCGCGTCCCGCTCAGGAATGCCCGCCCGTCGACGCGCCGCCGGTGGCCGTCGACAGGTAGCGGGCCGCTTCGAGGAGCGCCGACCGCACCGCGTCGATCCCCGGCCCGTCGCCGTCCAGCCGTTCGATGTACGGCACGGTGAGCGCGGCCGCGGCGGCGCCGCGATGATCGAAGATCGGGAACGCCCATTCGTGCACTCCGCGGACCCGCGAGCACGGAGACTCGTCGAAGCCCCGGGCGCGCACCGCGAGCAGGTTCTGCAACGCGCGGTCGAAGTCCGGCGTGCCGCTCTTGAACCCCGCCTCCCGCAGGAGGCGCGAGCGGTCGCCGTCCTCCTGAAACGCGAGCAACACGCGTCCGGGCGCGCAGGCGCACAGCTCGACGAGCGAGCCGGCGCGCACGCCGAAGCCCATTTCGTGAGGCCCGTCGGTCTGCGCCACCACCACTCCCCGCCCGTTGTGCGGCACGACGAGGTGGCAGGACTGGCGCAACCGCGCGGCGAGGTCCTTCATCACCGGAAGCGCCTCCGACAGCAGCCGTTTGTACGGTGCATGACGGTGCGACAACTCGAACAGTTTCGGCGTCAGGATGTACCGGTCGGAGGGGCGTCGCACGGCGACGTAACCCCGCTCGACCAGGCATGCCAGCATGCGAAAGATCTCCCCCACCGTGCGCGACAGTGCGCGCGCGATCTCCGACTGGCCGAGTCCCTCCGGACGATCGGCCAGCAATTCCAGGATGTCCAGCCCCTTCTCCAACGCCGGCGCCCGATAACGAGCGGCGGAACGGCGCGCGACTCCCTTGCGGCGCTCCATGGCCGGCCTTTTAGTCAGGTGCGTCGCTCCTGACAAAAAAACTTCCGCCTCAAGCATTG
>DASPNK010000040.1:0-2796 GCA_035626575.1 Planctomycetota bacterium
CGACTCTCTCCGCGACATCGCATGCGGAGCTTGCGAGTCGCTTCGTGCGTCGGGGCTGCGCCCCCCGACTCCGCTTCGCGTGCTGCGAGACTTCGTCTCGTGCCCGCTACGCTTCGTCGTGGTCGCGCGCCCGAGCCGCTATCGCCACGCGTCAGCCTTGACTCAGCTCGGTGCTCCCCTTCGCCTCGCTCCTGACACGCGCGGAACGCCTCTGTCCACGCGTAGTCCACGCTGAGGCCGCCCTCCCGGTGGGTTTGAACCGCGATCGGACCTCACCCGGCTTATCGTCGGGCGCGGCCGGCTGCGTATCGCGGCAGTCAGGAAGCGGCGCCCACCTCAGGGACGCGATCGGTAAGCTGCGCCCGATCGTTACCGACCATCTCGGAGCTCGAGCATGCCTCGATCCGCTTCATCGCTTGCGGCGATCGCCTTTCTCTTGAGTTCAGCGGGCTTCGGGCAATGCGTTCCGGGCTTCGCCGACGGCTTCGCACTTCGCGGAGCGGATTCGACCGTTCGGGCGTTCGCGACCTTCGACGACGGGACGGGACCGGCGCTCTACGCGGGCGGCGACTTTTCCTACGTCGACGGGACGCCGGCGTCGCGGATCGCGCGATGGAACGGCAGCACGTGGTCGCCGCTCGGCTCCGGCATTCAGGGCGCGTCCGTAAGGGCGCTGGCCGTTTTCGACGACGGCAGCGGACCGGCCCTCTACGCTTCGGGACTCTTCACGGGAGCGGGAGGCCTCACGGCGCCCAACATCGCTCGTTGGAACGGTTCCGCGTGGTCGCCGGTCGGCGCCGGACTCGGAGTCGGACCGTCGGCGATCGTGCACGCGTTGCTCGTCTTCGACGACGGGACGGGCGAAGGCTTGTACGCCGGCGGCGAGTTCATGGAGGCCGCCGGCGCCGGTCTCGGGGGCAACGGCATCGCGCGCTGGAACGGCTCGACCTGGCAACACGTCGGCGTCGCCAACCTGAGCGCGTCCGCCGGCTGCTCCGCCCTCGCGTTGCACGACGACGGAAGCGGCGTCGCGCTCTACGCAGCCGGAACCTTCAGCGGCATTCCGGGCGTCTTCGGCTCGAGCGTGATCAAGCGTGTCGGGACGACCTGGACGCCCGTCGGCGGCCCCTACCTCAACGGCGGCATCTCGACGATGGCGTCCTACCAGGGCAGCTCGGGGCCGTGCCTCGCGGTCGCCGGCAACTTCTCGGTCATCGGAGGAGGCGCTGCGCAGAAGCTCGCGCGTTGGGACGGCGCGAACTGGGCTCCGCTCACGAACGGCTTCACGTTCACTCCCACAAGCGTCGGAATGCTCGCGAACTTCGACGACGGCTCCGGACCCGCGCTCTACTTCGTCGGTCGAGCACACGGGGCGGAGAGCTTCTGCAAGTGGAACGGCGCCGCGTGGCAAGGCGTGGCGGGCACGGTTTGGACGGGCTCCGTCGATCCGCCGGTGATCTTCGCGCTCACGCGCTTCGACGACGGATCAGGTCCGCAGTTCTACCTGGGCGGCGCCTTCACCAACCTCGCAGGCGTCGGCGCTTCGCGAGTCGCCCGGTGGAACGGCGCCGCCGCGAGCACCGTGGGAGACGCGCCGCTGCACGGGCTCGCGGGTTTTGTCGATGAACTCGAGGTCGCGGACCTCGGCAACGGTCCGGAGCTCTATGCGGGCGGCGTATTCGACGTCATGGGCGGCCTCGCAGACGTCAGGGTCGCGCGCTGGAACGGCGTCTCGTGGACGGCGCTTCCGCAGATCGCAGGTCAGGGATACGTCGGCTCGCTGGCCGCTTACGACGACGGCGGCGGAACGGCCGTCTACGCTGCCATGCCCGACAAGCTGATGAAATGGGACGGGTCGAACTGGACGCAGATCGGGACGCCGATGGCGGGCCCGCACGGAACGACCATCTGGTCGTTGCACGTTCATGACGACGGCTCCGGACCGGCGCTCTACGCAGGCGGTGTGTTCGGCGGGATGAACGGCGTCCCCGCGAGCCTGATCGCGCGCTGGAACGGCGCGACGTGGTCCGCCGTCGGCAACCCGGCGACGCTGGTCTCAGCCCTCTATGGCCCGGGAGTCTCCGCGTTCGCGAGCTACGACGATGGAACGGGAACGCAGCTCTACGCCGGCGGGAACTTCACGGGGCCGAGCGGGATCGCCAACGTCGCGCGGTGGAACGGGTCGACATGGTCCGCCGTCGGCGCGGGGATCCCCATGGCGATCGGCCAGCGGGTCTACACGTTCAGCGCGTTCACGTCCGGCGGAGCCACCCACCTCTATGCCGGCGGCGACTTCGGCATCAGCTCCGGCTCGCCCGCGAACCGGATCGCGAAGTGGAACGGCTCGGCATGGTCGGGAGTCGGAAGCGGACTGAGCGGAAACAGCGTCCCCGTTGTGTTGGCGACGACCGTGTACGACGACGGCTCCGATCCCTCGCTGTTCACCGGCGGCAACTTTCTCAACGCCGGAGCCGTGATCGTGAACGGCTTCGGGCGATGGGACGGCACCGCGCCGTGGAACCCCGTCGGGACCGGAATCTTCTCGGCCGGCGGAACTCCGGGCGCCGTCCGCGCCCTTCAGACCTACGACGACGGCAGCGGGCCGGCGCTCTACGCGGCCGGATCCTTTACGATCGCCGGCGGCAAACAGTCGCACCTGATCACGCGCTGGTCGCCCGAACGACTCGTCCTCGAGCTCGTCCAGCCGGGGGGCGCCGGAAACGGCGCCTTCGTGACCAATCGACGGCTCGCCGCGGGTCGCGAGTACTACAACATCTTCAGCCTCGAGACCTGCGC
>DASPNK010000041.1:0-3718 GCA_035626575.1 Planctomycetota bacterium
TCGAAGCGCACGGCGCCGCGCACCGTGCCCGCCGCGGGGTGCTCCGACGTCGACGCCTACTACGCGATGGCGTCGGCGCACCACGTCGCCGATCGCATCGCGCGCCCCACGCTCATTCTTGCGGCGCTCGACGACCCGCTCGCGCCGGCGGCGCCGGTCCGGGAGGTCTACGGCGCGCATGCGCGCGTCGACCTGCGGATGACGACGCACGGGTCGCATCTCGCCTTTCTCGAGCGTCGGAACGGCACTTGGCGCAGCGGGTTCGCCGAGCGCCTGCTGGACGGGCTCGAAGGACTCCGCGCGACGTGAGCGGGTCGCCCGGCGCCGCTAACGTCGCGGCGCCATGAAAAAGACTCTGTTGCGCGTCGCGGGCGTCGCGGCGTCGCTCGTTCTGCTGATCGCGGCCGGCGCCGCGTTCGGATGCGGCAAGGAAGAAACCCCGCCGCCGGCGCCCGCGCCGACGCCGATCGACCCGGCCGCGGCGGGCACGGTGCGCGGCGCCGTGCGCTTCGAGGGCGAGGCGCCGAAGGAACGATTCCACGAAATGGGCGCCGACGCGGTCTGCAAGGCCCTGCCGCCCCAGCGCGACGAAAGCGTCGGCGTGGTCGTCGACGGAAAGCCGCGCCACGTCCTCGTCCGCATCGTGAAGGGTCTCGAGGGCAAGGTCTTCGCGCGGCCGGAGACGCCCGTGATCGTCGACCAGGTGAACTGCCTGTTCACGCCGCGGATCTCGACGGCGCGCGTCGGTCAATGGGTGACGTACCGCAACTCGGACCCGACGGCGCACAACGTCAACGTGCAGTCGACGAAGAAGGCGACCAATCGCATGCTCGCCGGAAAGGGGACGGAGTTCCGCGCCTGGTACGCCGAGGTCGAACCGCCGTTCCGGCTCAAGTGCGACGTCCACCCGTGGATGACCGGCTACGTCGCCGTCGTCGATCACCCGTTCGCCTCCGTCACGGCCGACGACGGCACGTTCGCCTGGAACGACCCGCTGCCCGCCGGCGAGTACGTGATCGAAGCCTGGCACGAAGCGTTCCCCGCCGTGCGGCAGACCGTCAAGGTGGAGGCGGGGAAGACGACCTTCGTCGAGTTCGTGCTGCGTCCGGCGAAGTAGCCGCCACAAACGCCGCCCGCATCGCGAGAGACGACGCGCTCCCGCGGCGGCCCATCCTGGTCGCGAAAGCGCACGCGACGCGCCCCCGCCGGCGGCGGGGGCGCGGCGGGGTCAGAAGCCGACGACCTTGGTCGACTTCCGGAAGAAGAGGTTCGCGAAGAGGAACCCGGCGGCGGTGAAGACCAGCGCCATGATCAGCGGCTTGCCCTGAAGGTCCGGCGACTCGCCGTACACCGTCGGGTAATGGTTGCTGATCATGAAGAAGACGAGGGGCACGGACAGGTACGTGTTGGTGCGCGACCGCCCGCCCGCGGCCTTCACCCAGGCGTCCTCCGGCTTCTCGCCGTTCTTGATCGCGGTGATGATGCGGCGCTGGAGCGGCCAGATGCGCATCCACACGTTCATCGCCATCGCGGTGCCGAACATGGCGCCCATGTGGGTGAGCAGCGTGCGGCCTTCCATCTTTCCGATGCAATAGCCGACCGCGCCGCCGACGATGATGATGGCGACGCCCGCGCCGATCGTCGCCTTGCTGAAGGCGCCGAGCTTCGAGGCGACGACGTCGTAAAGGAACGGCAGCACGAAGATCATCACGGCGACGGAGAGGTACGCCATGCCCTTGTCGCCGTCTTCGCGGAACCATCGGTCCTTCAGGCCCATGTAGTAGACGAGCCCGGCGAGGAGGATGCCGGTGATCCAGGTCCACGCGGCGCCCCAGCGGAACCAGTACAGCGCGCGCGGCCGCAGTTCGGGGATGACGGCGCGCTTCACCGCCGCGTCGAGCTTCGCCTCGAACCCTCCCTGCACGAAGTTGAAGAAGTACAGATGGCCGATCCACACGATGCCGAAGAGCACGTGGGCCCAACGGATGATCAGTTCGAACCAGCTGAGATCCTTCATGAGTTTCCCTTCGTCGCGTCGGGCGCCGCCCGCGTGAGGACCCGCGGCGTCCGCCCGGCGAAAAATCGGCGGCGATCGTAACAGCGGTCTCCGGCGCCGAAACCGAAGCTCAAGGTCGCGCCCGAGCGGAGGTTGGCGGCGGCGCCGACCCGCTCGCATGCGTGCGCGAGCGGCGATTCCGGGGCTTGTCGATGAACCCCCGCCGCGTTTCGTGCGTTGGACCCCCGGCGCCGACGATCCGAGCTCAGACGTCGCGCTTCGCCGCGCGCGCCCTCATCCAACGGCGCGCGCGGCACTCTCTTCTCCACCCGGGCCGCGACTCCTGCGAGATTTGCGCGGCGCCTTGAACCGGCGCCGTCGCGCTCCGTTCTTCCGCGCCTGACGCGTGCGCGCGACGGCGCGACGCGGGGAGAACGGAAAGCATGTTCGTCGAAAACCGACGCTTCGGCGCCGCGGCGATCGCGGCGTTTCTGGCCGCCGCCGCCGCCGCCCAGGACGCTCCCGCCTCTGCCGAGTCGCGCCGCGCCGAAGCCGAGCGCCGCGCCTTCGAAGACCTCGAGACCACCTTCATCACCGCCACGCGCACGAACCTGCGGCGCGAGGCGTCGCCGCAGCAGTCCTTCGAGCTGAGCGGCGACGTCCTGATCGAGGAGGACCTCGCGCGCACGTTCGCCGACTCCTTCCGCAGGCTCCCCGGAACGCTCGTCCAGAAGACGTCGGCGTCGCAGTCGTCGCCGTACCTGCGCGGCTTCACCGGGTACCACACCCTGCTGATGATGGACGGAGTCCGACTGAACGACTCGACGCTGCGCTCGGGGCCCAACGACCTGTGGAGCACCGTCGACGCCTACTCCGTCGGCGAGGCGGAGATCGTCTTCGGGCCGTCGTCGGTCCTCTACGGTTCGGACGCCGTCGGCGGCGCGGTGAACGTCATCCCGAAACACCGCACGCGCTTCGGCGAAGGCTGGGACTGGGACCGTCGCGTGATCTTCCGAGGCGCGACCGGCGAACGCTCTCTCTCGTTCCGCGTGGAGAACGAAGGGAACGTCGGCGACGACTTCGGGTTCTTCGTCGGCGCCACATACCAGCCGTTCGGCAGGATCGACGGCGGCGGGTCGACCGGACCGCAGCCGACGACCGGCTACGAGAACCTCGGCGGCGACGCCGTGTTCGACGTCCGCTTCGACCAGAACTGGTCGCTGCGCCTGACCGCGCAGTCCTTCGACGTCTCCGACGGGTGGCGCACGCACTCGACGATCTTCGGGGCGCCCTTCGCCGGATCGACGATCGGGACCGACCAGCGCCGCGTGCTCGACTTCCGTCGCGACCTGCTCGCGGCGACGGTCGAAGGGCGCGATCTCGGCGGGTTCGTCGACGGCGCGCGCTTCCAGCTCTCCTACAAGGGCTACGCCGAGCGCGAGGATCGCATCGCGGGGAGCGGCGCCCGCACCTGGCAGGGGTTCGACGTCGACACGTTCGGCGCGGCGTTCCACCTGATCTCCGAGACCGGCCTCGGCACGTTCACCTACGGCGCCGACTGGTACCACGACGACGTCGACTCGTTCCGTCACAACTTCAACGCGGCCGGCGTGCAGACGGCGTCGTCGGTGCAGGGCCCGGTGGGCGACGACGCGAAGTACGACCTCGTCGGCGCCTTCGTGCAGGACGAGATCCGGGCGACCGACGAGCTGTCGGTGATCC
>DASPNK010000042.1:0-5501 GCA_035626575.1 Planctomycetota bacterium
GCGCGCGGCAAACCGGCGCCGCGCGTCGCGCCCTCCGCGCCCCCTGCGGGCTTCGAGAAGGTCGCCGCGCCGTTCGCGAAGCTCTCGGTCGCGCAGATCCTCGCGGGCGCGCCGGGCGCCGACGCCGAGGAGCAGAAGCAGCTCGACCGCGTCCGCCAGAAAGCGCCGGTCGCGCTCCGCATCGCCGAGTCGCTCATCGACCGCGCGCCGACGCTCCCCATCGAAGCGGGCGTCGAGGCCGAGCTCTCGCACCTTCCCGAGATCTTCTCCACCGCCGACGCCTACCTCGGCCTGTCGACCCTCGGCAAATCGAAGCCGAGCTTCGCGGGCCGGTAGTTCCCGGTTCGTTCGGGCGACGCACGGAGGCTTCGCCGAAGTCGCGTGGCAACCGCCCGGCACGTTCATATTCTTTCGCTGTTCAAAAAAAATGAACATGCAATGAAAATGAACAGGCGGCTCGAAGCTTCGCTCTTGAAGTCGATTGCCGCGGCCTTGGCCGAGCAGGGATTTGAGCCGACCTGGCGGTCGACGCCGCGGAATTCGGACGCCGATGCGATCCTCTCGATCCGGTTCGGCGACTCGACGCTCCGTTACGAGGTCGAAGCCAAAGCGGCGTTGTCGGCGGCAAATATTGCAGAAGAAGCGTGACGGGCCACGCAGACTGCCGGCGACGCGGTTCATTGCTCCCGGGGTCGCGGCGCGCCTGAAAGAACTCGGTCAGCCTTACGTCGATGCCGCCGGCAATCTCTTCCTCGAGGGGGACGGCATCTCCCACGCCGCGTTGACGATGTTGAAGCTCGTCGCGTGGAACGATCGACGCCACCGAGTTCAGCGAAAGGATGCCGCGGACCTGATGCTGCTAGCCGTCACGTACCTTCGGTGCGGAAACGAAGAACGATTGTTCTCCGAGTTCCCGTCCCGGACAGGAGCCGACGATTTTGACGCGGAAGACTCAGGCGCTCGCCTTCTCGGTCGCTACATGGCCGCGCTGTTGGACGATTCCGGTCGGCGTCGCATCGAGGCGATCCTCGCAGGCCAGAGCGACCTTGACGTCGCCGACGACCTCGTCACGGAGATGTGCCGTGAGGAACCGCTCCGCGCCCATCGCCTGATCGTGTCGCTGCTCCGCGGTTTGCGGGAGGCTTGATCGGACGGCCCGACTGCGGACCGCGCCGCATCGAGACGCAGCCGCCGAAGGCGGATCGTTCTCCGAGTCGCGGACCGGAGCGCACGGACCGATCCGCCGCTTCGAGGGACCTGTGCTCGGAGCTCGCCGGACGCGGCGCGCTCGGCGGCGCGGCCCCGGAAAACGACGCGGGCCGCGCCCGAAGGAGCGCGGCCCGGATCGAACGCTGCGGCGCGGGACGGCCCGCGCCGGACGGTTCTCAGAACGTCGCGCGGTCCGGATTGCTCCAGAAGGCGAGGCCGCCCGAGCCGTTCAGGCCGACCTGGACGAAGTCGATGGTCAACCCCGCGAAGACCGTGAGGCCGCCCGCGGGCACCACGAACGGCACGTCCGGGTAGAAGCCGGGCGTGTTCACGTAGTGGAGCGGATTGCCGGGCGCCGCCGGGAAGGTGAGCACCGAGAAGAACGTGGCGTCGGGTCGGAGGCCGAACGCCGGGCCGGTGCCGAACGCGCCCGAGGTGTCGAACGACAGGAAGGTGTACCCCTCGACCGCTCCCGGCGAACCGATGGACGGAACGCCGTTGACGATAAGGTCGCCGACGCCGCCGCCGGTGGTCTGCACGTCGAAGACGTACGGGCCGACGGTCACGAGGTTCGTCTTGACGATCGTCGAGGGCGAGAACACGCCGTCGGTCACGGTCAACGCGACGGTGTACGTGCCGGGCGCCAGGTAGGTGTGCGACGGGTTCTGCAGCGTCGAGTCGCCGATGCCGTCGTTGTCGAAGTCCCAGCTCCAGCCGGTGACGCCGCCCGGCGTGCTCGTGAAGCTCGTGTCGGTGAAGTTCACCGTCAGCGCGGCCGGGCCGCTGTTCGGCGACGAGTTGAACGACGCGAACAGGCCGGCCGCCGGCGTGTAGTCGATCTTCGTCACCGGGACGAACGCCGGGTTATTGAAGTTCGAGACCGCCGACAGCGCGTTCGAAGTGTGTCCGTAACGCGTCGCGTTGCCGTTGTTGTGGCCGTCCAGCGTCATCGCGGCCACGTTGCCGGGGCCGGGCGTGCGGATCTGGATGATGAAGTCGGCGCCGAGCGTCGGGTCGTACACGAACGGAGCGACAGGGATCGTCACCCAGCCGCCGGGGTTCGTGTGCGGTCCGGGCGGGAGCGTCACGGGACCCGTGAATACGACGGTCGCGTCGCCCGCCATATTGGAGGCGAACGTCTGCACGCCGGTGCTGCCGACGGTCCAGTCGATGGTGGCCGACGCCAGCGTGATCTCGACGTTCTGGTAGGTCCCGCCCGTACCCGCGCTGGACGCCTGCGGGCGCACCGAGATCGCGTTGATGACGATCGGGAAGTTCGCGGTGAAGTTCGAGGTGTCGTAGATCCAGTGCCAGATGTGATTAGCGGTTCCGTTGAAGGGGAACCCCGTCGACGAACTGCCGTCGACGGCGTCGAGGCCGACGGGAAGGGTCTGCGAGAACTGCGCGACGGCGGGGCTCACGACGGCCGACGCCAGCGCGCAGACGAGAACGATGCGCT
This sequence comes from Planctomycetota bacterium, assembly GCA_035626575.1. GTDB lineage: Bacteria > Planctomycetota > CAIWVZ01 > DASPNK01. The sequence continues at coordinate 2,669 of DASPNK010000042.1, forward strand.
TCATGGGGACTCTCATCAGCGAGAAACGGCTGCGACCGAAACGTCGGTCGGCGAGGGGCGCGCATCCTATGCCCGGCCGCCGCGGGAAGTGAAGACGTTGTTCGCATTCACGTTCACGCGCCGCGGCGCTCTTCGGTTTTCGCAGCTTTGGTGCGGCGCGACGCGGGTTTGCGGCCGGACGCGGCCGAGCCGGCGCCGCCCGCGAGCGACGCCGAGCACCGGAGCGCGCCGTGACGGCGCCGTCACTCCGGACGGACGGGACGCGCCGCGTCGGCGCCGACGACCGTCGTCCAGGGCCGCACGCGCCAACGCGTGACGAGGCCGTGGCGGACGTACGGGTCGGCCTCGGCGAAGGCCTCCGCCGTCCGCGCCGAACCCGCGCGGAACAGCAGCACGGCGCCGTCGACGGGATCCTCCAGCGCGCCGCCGAGCACAAGCTCCCCGCGGGCGTGCGCGGCCCACGCAAGGCGGAGGTGCTCGGCCCGGTAGGCGCCGCGCCGCTCGAGGTAGTCCGGCGCGACGTCGTAGAGCAGGAGGTAGTGGCCCGCGGGGCCGGCGGGCGGCGGCGGCGCGCTCATCCTTTCCCGCCCGCCGCCGCACGCCGCAGGAGCTCGTCCTTCGGCACGTCTTCGACGTGCGTCGCGATCCACCACGTGTTCCCGAACGGGTCCTTCACGCCGCCGTTGCGGTCGCCGTAGAAGTGGTTCGTCGGCGGGACGAGCACGGTCGCGCCCGCGTCGACCGCACGGCGGAACACGGCGTCGCAGTCCGGCACGTACATGTAGAGCGAGCCGGGCGCCGCGGGCCACTGCGGCATCGCGTCGCCCATCATCAGCATCGAATCGCCGATGCGGACCTCGGCGTGGCGCACCTTGCCTCCGTCGCCGTCGACGCGCTCCACGACGACAGCGTCGAAAGCCTTCTGAAGGAAGTCGAGGAACCGGGCGACGCCGTCCACCACGAGACAAGGCGTCAGCGTGCGGTATCCGTCGGGAACGGGCTTGACCGTCATGGGCGTGGTCTCCGACATCGGTGCGTAGGATCGTTCCGTGAACCCGGACCTCGCGACCCGCCGTGCCGCGAGCCCGCCCGCGCGCGGCGTCGCCGCGACGGCGGCGCAGGATGGGCCGGCGTCCGAACGCCGTCAAGCGCCGCAGCGCTCGAGAGCGCGGCGATGATCCCGTTCCTCGTCGCGCTGTCTTCGCTTCTGCTGGTCGTCAGCGTCGGTATCGGCTGGGCGTACCTGCGCGACTGGTCGCGGCGGAAGGGCCGCAATCCGTTCTCGCGTTTCCCGATCCGCAGCGTTCCGGTCTGGGAGGTCGACCCGGTCTTCCGCCCCGGACCCCTCGGTCCGACGCTCGCCACCGAGGCGCGGCTGCTCGCGGGATCGGACCTGATCCGCGTGATCGGCGGGACGAGCGACACCGAGGCGTGGGTGCTCGCCGTGCTCGCGAAGGACGCCCGCACGTTGTTCGAGTTCGGCACCGCGACCGGGCGGACCGCGTACCTCTGGGCGGTCAACGCACCCGACGACGCGCGCATCGGCACGCTGACGTTGCCTCCCGAGTCCGTCGCCGCCTACGTCCGGGAAGCGGGCGACCGCGACTTCGACGTCCGCCACGCGTTGGAGGAGTCGACGTTCACGAGGCTTTACTACGACGACACGCCTGCGGCCCGGAAGATTCAGCAGCTCTACGGCGACAGCAAGACGTTCGACGAGACGCCGTGGCTGGGCGCCTGCGACCTCGTCTTCGTCGACGGATCGCACGCGCGGTCGTACGTGGAGAGCGATTCGCGCAAGGCGTTGCGCATGGTGCGGCCCGGCGGGCTGGTGTTGTGGCACGACTACCGCGGACGGCGCCTCCGCGGGGTGTACGACGCGCTCAACGCGCTCGCGCGTGAAGTCCCGCTGGTGCATGTCGCGGGAACTTCGTTCGTGGCCTATCGCGCGCCGCGAAGCCCCGCGGGCGCCGACGCGGTCACGGAAGCGCGGTAAGCCGCACCTCGCGACGCACGCCGGCCGTCGACGTCACGTCGAGCACGACCGTCGCCCCGGGTCGCACGTGGAGGCGCCACCACGCCTGGAAGTGCCGCTCCGAGACGAAGTCCGGCGGCGCGCCGGAGATTCCTCGCACGACGTCGCCGACGCGGAGACCCGCCGCCTTCGCGGCCCGGCCGTCTTCGGGGTGCGGGCCGAAGTCGATCAGATAGCCCACGCGAAGCGCGAACCGGTCGGCCGGCAGATCGAGCTTCCGCTTCTCGTCCGCGGTCAGCGCCTTTCCGCCGAATCCGGGGTTCGGGCGGAGCGGCCAGAGGTCGTTTCGCCAGGAGAGGTCGAGCGCGTCGCCCCGACGCCACCCGTCGCTCAGCGCGAGGACGGCGGTGCGCGGCTCGCCGCCGCGGATGAAGGCGATCGGAACCTCGACCGGGCCGGGGCCGAGGCGATCGAGGGCGAATCGGACGTCGGCCTCCCCGGCCGTCGGCGTTCCCGCGACCGACGTCAGCCGATCCCCCGGGCGCAGTCCCGCCTCGGCCGCGGCGCTCGCGTCGGCCACCGCGGCGATGCGACGTTGGTCGTCGCGATCGAGCGTCACTCCGAGGCGCTTCGCCGGAGGATGCCTCCACACGTCGTCGCGACGCCAGGTCCCCTGCTCCTCCGCCCATTCGCGGCGCATGTCCCCGACCGTGTGGCAGTGGATGCACCCCTGCGGCCCCTTCTCAAGCCGGCGTCGCATGGGAGGGAGGTCTTCGACCGTGCGCACCGCTCGCGAATCGGGGAGCGGCGCGCTCCGCCGCGCCTTCGCGCGTCGCCCGTAGGCCGCGTGCGCTTCGA
>DASPNK010000043.1:0-9270 GCA_035626575.1 Planctomycetota bacterium
CCCGACCGGAGTGCGGGGGCGCGTCGTCGATGAACGGGACGCGGGCGTCGCCGGCGCCGTGCTCCGCTGGACGCCTTCCCGCCGGACGCGGCGCGGCGGTTCGGAGCCGACGACGCCGCCCTCCGCCGCCGAAGGTCGCGCGACCGCGGACGGCGACGGACGCTTCGACTTCGTCCCGGCCGGCGGCGCGACGCTCTTCGACCTCGTCGCCGAAGCGCCGGGCTTCGCGCCGACGCGACGCGACGACGTGCCGATCGGCGCCGTCGACGTGACGCTGCGGCTCGGGCCGGGCCTCGCGGTGAGCGGGACGGTCGCCGACCTCGACGGCCGGCCGGTCGCGGGCGCGGTCGTGGTCTACCACGCGCGCCTCGGAGATCGACCCGTGACGGCGGCGACGACGTCCGCGTCCGACGGCCGCTACGCATTCGAACATCTGCCGATCGACCCGGCCGTCCGCCGGATCGACGCGGGCGCGCTGGAAGTGACCGCGGAAGGCCGCGCGCCGCAGATCAAGCCGCTCGGCGCCGCACTGCCCGGCGAACGCCCCGGCCGCCTCTGCGCGGACGTCCGGTTGGCGCGCGGCGCCGTGCTCGAAGGGACGGTGAGAGACCCCGCGGGCGCGCCGATCGCCGAGGCCGAGGTGGAGCTGTGGATGAACGCGGCGGCGGAGGCGCCGGCGCGCCCCGGATTCCCCGTGCCGGCGAGCGACCCCGCCGCGGCGCGGCGCATTCTCCGCGGAAGGACCGATCGGTCCGGTCGCTACCGCCTCGAGCACGTCCCGGTGCGCGTCGCGGGCATCGAGCCGGGCTCCCGCTACGCGCTGTTCAACACGCGCCGCGAAAGCGCGTTCCTCGCGGGCGGCCTCGTCGTCGCCGCGCCGGGACGCGCCGCGACGGGCGCCGTCGTGCTGCTCGCCGACGCGGACGAGGCGGTCGTGACGGTCGACGTCGTGCTCCCTCCGGCGGTCACGTTGTCCGGCGTCGCCCGCGACGCGCACGGCGCCCCGCTGAGCGGCGGCGTGGTGAAGGCGCGCCTGGCCTCCGACGATCTGCAGCAGGCGACGACGGCGGTCGACCGGATCCGGGGCCGGGACGCGCTCGCCGTCGCGGCGATCGACGCCGCCGGCGCGTGGCGGCTGACGGACCTGCCGCCCGTCGCTCCGCCCGGCCGCCTTGAGATCTCGGCCGAAGCGCCCGGCGTCGCGACGCACGTCGTCGCGTGGTCGGAAGGCGCCGCGCGCGACCTCGAACTCTCGGCGATCCCGACGCGGTCGATCCGCGGCGTCGTGGTCGACGACCGCGGCGCGCCCGTCGCCGGCGCCGTCGTCACGCTGGGGCCGCCGTCGCGGCGCGCGGAAATCGCCGCGACCGCGACCGATCTCGACGGCGCGTTCGAAGCGACCTTGCCGCGCGACGTCGTCGCCGCCGAGTGGCGCGTCTCCCACCCGGGCCGCGCGCAGCTCCGGCTCCCGTGGACGGCGCGCGACGTCGACGTCGAGCACGACGCGCCGCTCCGCCTCGTCCTCGCGCCGGAGCGGACGCTCCGCGGGACGGTGCGCTCGGCGGAGGGTCTTCCCGTCGCGGGCGCCCTCGTCGCCGCCTTTCCGGTCGACGTCTCGGGCGCGCTCCCGCCGCTCGCGTCCCTCGAAGGCGACCCCTCGCGCGCTTACGCCGAAACGGCGACGGACTCCGCGGGAGCGTTCGCCCTGACGGGACTTCCCGCCGGCCCGGCGTGCCTTCGCGTCGGCGTCCCGTGGCCGCGGAACGACGGCCTCGTCGCGCTCCTCCTCGGCCGGAAGTTCTGCGTCGTGACGTCGGCGCCGGAGACCGCGGAGCCGGCCGTGATCACGCTGCCCGCCTACCGCGCCGAACGCGGCGCGCTCGTCGTGCACGCGGCGGAGACGTCGACCGGCGCGCCGATCCTTCGAGGTCTGAAGGGCGCGCTTCACGCGCCCGACGGCATGGTCGGCGGCTTCGGGATCGTCGCGGGGCCGGGACTCCTCGTCTTTCACGACGTCCCGGTCGGAACCTACCGCCTCGCGGTCGAAGCGGCCGGATTCGCGGAGACGGCGAAGTCGGACGTGACGGTCGGCGGCGCCGCCGGGTCGCCCGAGGTGCGCGTCGAGCTCGAGCGCGGCGCGCGGCTCGTCGGCCGCACGCGGCGCGACGGCGCGCACGCCGCGGGCGCGACCTTCGTCCGCGCGCGTCGCTTTTCGGGCGCGCCCGAGTTGCGCGTCCCGTGCCGGGACGACGGCACGTTCGAGGTCGAAGGGCTCTCCGCCGGCGCGTGGCGGGTCTGGGCCGAGGTCCAGGAGGACGGCGTTCCGCCCGCGATGATCTCGCGGACGGAACGCGTCGCGCTGGAGATCGGCCGCACGGCGCCGCCGCTCGACCTTCGACTTCTGCCCGTCGAACCGACGACGCTCCGCCTTTCCGGCATGTTCGACGGCCGCGCGGCGCCGACGCTCGACAAGCGCTCCCCCGCCTGGGGCGACATGGTCCGCCGGTTCGGCGAACACCGCCTGACGTGCCGCGACGCCGGCGGCGCGGAGTGGATCGACGTCGCGCTCGACGCCGTCCCGTACCAGCTCGACGGCCGCGACGTCGTCTTCCACCTCCCCCTGCCCCGCGGCTTCTACGACGTCGTCGCGTCCCGCGCCGAGCGGAAGGTGGCCGCTTTGCGGATCGCGAGCCCCGGTCGGGCGGAGGCGGACGTCTCCGAAGAGTGAGGCGGCCCGCGGCGCACGGCGGCGTGCGGCGGCGACCGCGGAAGCGGGGAATTCCGGCGGGAAACCTTTGACAAGAGTTTTTGTCAAGGCTACGTTCCCGCCCATGTCGGACCTGAGCGTCATCGAAGATCCCGTCGCGGCCGGCGTCGCGCTGGATCCCGTGCGCAGCCGGCTCCTGTCCGAACTGCGGACGCCGTCGTCGGCCGCGACGCTCGCGGGACGCATGGGTCTCCCGCGGCAGAAGGTGAACTACCACCTGCGGACGCTCGAGGAGCACGGGCTCGTGCGCGTCGCAGGCGAGCGTCGGTGGGGCGGGCTGACCGAACGGCGCCTCGTGGCGACGGCGGCGTCGTACGTCGTCTCGCCCGACGCGCTCGGGCCCGTCGGCGCCGATCCGGCGCGCGTCCCGGACCGGCTTTCGGCGAGCTACCTCGTCGCGTTGGCGGCGCGCGCCGTGCGCGAGGTCGGACGGTTGCTGCGCAGATCCGAAGAGCTGGGAAAGCGCCTCGCCACGCTGTCCGTCGACACGGAGGTCCGGTTCCGGTCGGCCGAGGAGCGCGCCGCCTTCAGCGGCAAACTGACGTCCGCCGTCGCGGCGCTGGTGTCGAAATACCACGACGCGAGCGCGCCGGGAGGCCGCCGCCACCGCCTGATCATCGGGGCGTATCCGACGCCCGTGGAACCCAAAGGAAAGGAATCGACATGAGCGTGAAGAAAGAGCCCTCGGGGCGCCGCTCGGTGCAGGTCGAGGCGGAAGTCCCGGGCACGCCCGAGCAGGTGTGGCGCGCGATCGCGACCGGTCCGGGGATTTCGTCGTGGTTCGTGCCCACGCGGAGCGAGGAGCGCGAAGGCGGAGAGGTGGTGAGCACCTTCGGTCCGGGGATGGATTGCCCGGCGAAAATCACGGCGTGGCAGGCGCCGGTGCGTTTCGTCGCCGAAGGGAACATGGGGCCGCCCGGTTCGCCGACCGTCGCGACCGAATGGACCGTCGAAGCGCGTGCGGGCGGCAAGTGCGTCGTCCGCGTCGTCCACAGCCTCTTCGCGAGCGTCGACGACTGGGACGATCAGCTGGACGGCCTCGAGCAGGGCTGGCCGACGTACTTCCGCATCCTTCGCGCGTACCTCGAGAAGTTCCAGGGACAGCCGTGCTCGGCGATGCAGTTCGTCGGCTTCTCGACGGAACCGGAGGCGGCGGCGTGGGAGAAGGCGGGCGGCGAACTGCGCCTGCTGGGCCTTCGGAAGGGGCAGCGCTGGAGCGCGCCCGCGGGCTTCCCTCCCCTGTCCGGAACGGTCGATGCGCTCGGCGAAGGCATGCACTCCAACACCGTCCTCCTCACCCTCGACGCCCCGGCGCCCGGCTCGGCTTACGCGGGCGCCTTCTCCTGCGGCGGCATGGTGATGGTGTGCCTCAGCGCCTACCTCTACGGCGACCAGGCCAAGCCGGCCGTGACGCGCGACGAGCCGAAGTGGCAGGCCTGGATGTCCGAGCGCTTCCCGATGCCGCAGATGGGGTGAGCGGCCCGCGAGGGCGGACGTCGCGCGCCTGTGGCGCACGACGTCCGGCGCCGACCGCTGCCGCCGGCTATCGCGGGCGGGACGCGGGGCGCGACGCGGCGGCCCCGTCTCCGCCGTCGCTTCGGTCGGAGTCGGCGCGGAGCAGCCCCTCCACGACCGCCCAGTCGACGCGCCTCCGCGCGCCCGCGACCGGCCACGACTGCACGACGCTTCTCGGCCGCACGCCGCGCGCGGCCAGCGCCGCCGCCAGTCCGCGCAGCCGACCGGTGAGCCGCGGGACGCCTTCGGCGGGGAACCACCCGAGGTCGCCTTCGAAAAGCAACCCGCACTCCGGGAAGTAGAAGACGACGTAGCGGTCGGCGTGGTCGGATGCGGCGCCGATGTCGATCAGCCGCACCGACCGGTCGCCCGCTTCGAGGCGCGTCTCGCCCTCGAACAACCGGTAGCGCGGGTGCTTCGGCCCGGCGACGGCGGGGCGCCCGAAATCGACGTCGCGGTTCAGCTGCCGGTCGTAGTGGGCGAAGAGGTCCGAGGGCACGACCACTTCGGCGCCCGCGGCGGCGACGGCGCGCAGGCCGCCGGAAGGCGACGGATGGTGATGGCCGCAGGCGACCACGGCGACCTTCTTCGCCGGGAAACGCTCGGCGAGGAACGCGAGCATCGACGAGGTCACGTCGTCGCCGGAGAGCGCTTCGAGGAGGATCAGGTCGCGCGGCCGCTCGACGACGAGCGCGCGGGCGTCGGCCGCGACGCTTTCGACGGCGAAGATGCCCGGCTCGAGCGACACGAGCGCGAACGGCGCGGCGGGACGGGACGTGGGGGACGGCGTCGAAGCGTCGGCGTCGCCGGACGCGCCCGCGCGGAAAGCCGCCAGTTCGAGGCGGTGCTCGTACGTCGCGTCGCGCGTCGTGAGGAATCGCCCCACGCGCCGCGGAACCAAGGCGCCGTCGATCGTCGCGTAATCGTCGAACCGCGTCCACTCGCAGACGTCGCCGTACGTCGCATGTGCTTTCAGCACCTCGGCCCGGGCGAGCCGCTCGTCCGCGTCGAAGAGCAGCGTGCAGGCGTCGCCGGCGGGGTCGAGGAACGTGACCGGCGTGAGCCGACGTCCGAAGGACTCGATCGGAGCGCCGGGGCGGCAGGTCGGTCGCGCGCGATCGGCGGCGGCGAACAGCTCGGCGGGAAACAGCCGCGCGGCGGCCGAGGCTTCGCGGCGGGCCTCGTCGCCGGAGAGGACTTCCCACGGTCCGTCGGGGCCGACGCGCCGACGCACCCCGTCGTCCGCGACGCGGAGCACGGTCGTGCGCTCGCGACCGGCGGCGCCCCGCGTCTCCCGAACGACGGTCGCGCCGTCGACGCCGCGCTCGAGCGTCAGACGGACGGGAACGGTCGTCCGGTCGCCGGGGCGCACATAGTGACCTTCGACCAGCACCGTGCCCGCGAACGTCGCGACGAACGGCGTCGCCGCCCGCGGCGCGCACGCGGCCGCCCGATCGAGGAGCCGGAGCGCGGCGCGCGTCGACGCCGCGACGGCCGAATCGCACGCGTCGATCGGCGTCGGCGCCTCGCGCGACTCCTGAGGGGCGAGCATGAGCGCGAAGCAGCAGGCGACGAGGTGAGGCACGTTCGTTCTCCGGAGCGGGCGGGCGTTCCCGGGGCGCGGCACGGTACGTCGATGCGGCGGATTCCGCTCCGACGCGGTGCGCCTCGCTCGCGTACCGTAGGCGCGCCGGCGCCCCGACGCCGCACCACGCGCACCATGGCAAGAATCCTGATCGCCGCGTCGCCCGAACCGAGCGCCATCCTCCGGCGGATTCTCGACGGCCACGACCTCGTCTTCGCCGCGACGGTGGAGGCCGTCGAAGCGGAATTGCACGCGTCGCCGCATTTCGACCTCGTGGTCTGCACGATCGTCTTCGACGAGTCGCGCATGTTCGATCTTCTGCGGCTGCTGAAAGCCCGGCCCGACTGGCGGGACATCCCGTTCGTGTGCGCCAAGGTCCGGCCGAACCTCCTCGTGTCTCCGCTGGCCCTCGAAGCGGTGGCGTTCACCTGCCGCACCCTCGGCGCCGCGGCGTTCATCGACATTGCGGAGTTCGAAACCGAGCCCGAGCGCCGTTTCCGCGAGAATCTCGAACGGCACCTGCGCCCGGTCGCGTGACTGAGAAGGACGACATGACGAACCCCGAAGCGCAACTCGACGGTCGCTTCGCCCGCTTCGCGCCGACGATCGCCGGCCTCGGCCGGATGCTGCGCGCGAAACTCCGCGCGCGCCTGCCCGGCCTTCACGAAATCGTCTACGTGTACGAGAACCAGGAAACCCTGGTCATCGCGTACTCCCCGACCGTGAACGGCTACGAAGGCGTCTGCTCCCTCTCGATCTCTCCGCGCGGCGCGAAGCTGTACTTCGCCCAGGGCGCCCTGCTCTCGAAGCACGACCCGCTCAAGCTCCTGCAGGGCCGCGCCAAAGCCCGCTACGTCGATCTCGCCGCCCCCTCCGACTTCGACCGCCCCGAAATCGAGACGCTGACGGTCGCCGCCCTGAAGCTCGCCGGGATCCGCGTCGCGGCCGGCGCCGAGGGCTCGATCGTCGACAAGGCGGACTCCCAGAAGCGCCGCGCCCGCAGCGCCCGTCCGGCGTCTCCGCGTCCGAGGTCGCGGCGGTGATCGCGGCGCCGAGCGCGGCCGTCGCCGCGGCGCCGTCGAACGGTCGGAAGGCCCGGGGACGACCGTCGCTCGACGCCGGGGGAGCGCGACTCACTTCGGCGGTGGCCGGAGGAACGTCATGACGTCGAAGCGCGACCTCGAAGCGGCGGTGCGCGAGCGGTTCGCGAACCTCGCACGACGCCCCGAGACGGAGAGCCGGTTCCCGGTCGGTCGCGCCGGCGCGACGGTCGCGGGTTATCCGGCCGACGCGCTCGACGCGTTGCCCGAAGGCGCGATCGCCTCGTTCGCCGGCGTCGGGAACCCGCTCGCGCTCTCCCCGCCGTCGCCCGGCGACGTCGTCGTCGACGTCGGTTGCGGCGCCGGCCTCGACGGCCTTCTTGCGGCTCGCGACGTGGGACCGCAGGGTCGCGTGACGGGCGTCGACTTCTCGAAGGAGATGATCGAAAAGGCCCGTGCGAACGCGCGCCTCATGGGCGTCGCGCACGCCGGGTTCATCGTCGGCGCCGCGGACGCGCTCCCTTTGCCCTCCGGAACCGCCGATCTCGTCGTCACGAACGGCGTCCTGAACCTGTGCGTCGACAAGCCGGCCGTCGTCCGCGAGTTCTTCCGCGTGCTGCGCCCCGGAGGACGCCTCCAGATGGCGGACATCCTGCTCGAAGACCACGCCGCCTCGCCGGCGCTCGACCGACCGGGCGAGTGGTCGGCCTGAGTCTCCGGCGCCGTCTCGGAGCGGTCGCTCCGAACGCTCCTCGAAAACGCCGGCTTCCGCGCCGTCCGCACCCACGGTCGGACCGGGTACCGGACGTCCGACCGCACCCAGGGCGCGTTGATTTCGGCGCTTAAACCCGCCGGCGCCGACGCGCGCTGAGGCGCGCTCGCCGCCCGCCGAGAGCCGCCTCGGCGCCTGCGCCGTGAACGGCGAACGCACGCGAGAGATCCGGCCGCGTTACGGTTCGCCGCGCGGCTCGTCGCACGACCGGGACGCGCCGCCACACGGCATGGGGAGCGACGCCGCGATGATTCCCATCGGACGGATCTGCGCGATCAACCGGTACCCGGTCAAGTCGATGGCGGGCGTGTCCTCGGAGACGGCGGCGCTCGGGTGGCACGGCCTCGCGGGCGACCGACGATTCGCATTCCGGCGCCTCGGCGACGCCGGGAGTTTTCCGTGGCTCACGGCGAGTCGCCTTCCGGACCTCCTCCGCTATCGTCCCGTCGAGTTCGAGGAGCGCGGCGGAGAGCCGTCGCCGACCCACGTGCTGACGCCGTCGGGGTCGCGGTTCGGACTTCAAAGCGCCGAATTGCGGGACGAGATCGCCGAACGACTCGGGAGCCCCGTCGAGATGATGTGGCTCCGCAACGGCATCTTCGACGACGCGGCGGTCTCCCTGATCGCCGGGACGACGATCGCCCATCTCGGCCGCGAGGGCGGGCTCGAACTCGATCCCAGGCGGTTTCGCGCCAACATCGTGATCGAGTCGGACGCCCCCGAACCGTTCCACGAAGACGCGTGGGTCGGGAAAGTCCTGGTCTTCGGAGACGCCGACTCCGCCGGCCCGGCCGTCAGCGTCACGCAGCGCGACCTGCGATGCTCGATGATCAACCTCGACCCCGACACCGCCGAGCAGGACGCGCGCGTGATGAAGACGGTCGCCCGCCTGAACGCCGCCCACGCGGGCGTCTACGCCACGGTGGTGCGCTGCGGCGCGGTTCGCGTCGGCGATCGGGTGGGCGTCGTTCGGGAGGCCTCGCAGTAACGACCGAGTCGACGGCGAGGACCGGGGACCTACGGTCTGCGCGACTTCCCGCCGGGAACGGCCGCTGCCGCGCCCGCTTGGGTGCGTCGCCTGGTTCGACACCGTCGATCAGCACTCATCAGGCTCGACGTCGGGTTCGCCGGCGAACCTGCAACCCCGGTGGTCCGGCCTGAAGCGCCCCTTACGACGTCGTAGCTTCGCTCCGGCGCGTACCTTCGCCGCTCGCCCATCCCCCGTGGGGCGTGATGGGATCGACCTCGCCGAGGCGGTTCCTCTCGACGTCGGCACGTCGGACGCGAGCGCGTTCGGCCTTCGAGCGTTTCTCGCTTGGCGGACGGTCTCGCCCGCGCAGCGAAGGCTCACCGGAATGACCGAGCCTGCGATCGTCGGGCTCCGACCGCGCTGACGGGGGCTCCTATTGCACGGTGATGCGCTGCACCGTCGAAACGCACTGCAAGGCGCCGCCCGTGAAATCGAAGGTCACCCCCTCGAACGTCAGGCCCGGCGGCAGGTAGTACGGACCGAACGTGACGGACGTGTCCGGTGCGATGTAGTGGAAGGGTTCCACGCCGAGCGGAAGGTTGAACTGGTCCAGCAGCGGAG
>DASPNK010000044.1:0-2088 GCA_035626575.1 Planctomycetota bacterium
CCCCGAGCACCGGTTGCAGGAACTCCAGCTGCCGGCGGATGACGCGGTCGACGTCGATGACCTCGGGCTTCGCGGGCTGGTGGCGGCTGAAGGCGAGAAGGCGGGTCGTCACCGCCGACGCGCGCCGGGCCGCTTCGAGGATGGGCTCGGCGTCGGTCGTGCCGCCGCTCGCCGTGAGAAGCTCGGCGTGGCCGACGATCACCGTGAGCAGGTTGTTGAACTCGTGGGCGACGCCGCCCGCGAGCCTGCCGAGAGCCTCCATTTTCTGCGACTGGACGAGCTGCGCCTCGCTGGCGCGGAGCGCTTCTTCGACGCGTTTGCGCTCCGCGACCTCGACGCGCAGTTCGGCGACCGCCTTCTCGAGGGCCGCCGTGCGCTCGGCCACGCGCTCCTCCAGCCGGTCGCGCGCTTCGCTGAGGCGCGCTTCGGCGCGTTTGCGCGCGTCCACGTCGACCACCTGGGCGAGCAGGTGCAACGGTGCGCCGTCGGCGTCGCGGATCATCGCCACGGTCACCTCGCCCCAGACCGGGACGCCGTCGCCGCGGAGATAGAGCTTCTCCATCGAAAACGCTTCGACGACGCCGTCGAGCAGACGGCGGACGTGGTCGAGGTTCTGCGGGAGGAAATCCGGGTGGGTGATGCTCTCGAACGAGCGCCCGCACAGCTCCTCCTCGCTGCGTCCGAGGAAGCGCCGGAACGCCTCGTTGACGCGGAGCAACCGGCCGTCGAGCGCGGTGATGGTCATGCCCACCGGCGCGCGCTCGAACGCGGAGCGGAAGCGCTCCTCGCTCTCGCGGAGGCGCGATTCGGCTTCGCGGCGCCGCGACAGGTCGCGGAGCATCGCCGCGAGTCGCACCGGCGCGCCGGAGGCGTCGCGCACGACGAACACCGCGAGGTCGACCGGCACCTTGCGGCCGTCCTTCGCCAGGCACTCCGTCTCGCCGCGGAACGCGCCCTCGGTCGCGAGATCCATGCGGATGGCGCGCGCCACCTGCGGGTCCACCGGGGCGAAAAAGGCGTCGACGAGATCCGCGTCGTCGTAGCCGAGCAGTCGGCGGTGCGCGGCGTTCTGTTCGACGAAACGGCCGTCGACGTCGAGGAGGCAGCAGGCGTCGACCGCGCCGTCGAGGACGGAGCGGTAGCTCGCAAGCTTCTCCACGGCGCGCGCCCGCGCATCGGTCGCCTCCTGGAGAAGGCTGACGTGGCGACGGAGTTCGAGGAGACGGAGCACCTGCGCCGCGACCGCGCGAAGGCCGCGTTCGACGCGTTCCGCGTCGACGCGGCGCGGCGCGCCGTCGGCGACGCAGACCACGCCGAGCGTCCGGCCGTGGGCGTCGCGGATCGGCGCGCCCGCGTAGAAGCGGACGCCGAACCCGAGCGCGGCCTCCGCGCCCGGGCGGCGCGGTTCGACCGCGGCGTCTTCGACGACCAGCGCGACGCCCCCGTCCACGACCGTGGGGCAGAAGCCGAACGAGCGCGGGAACTCCCGCCGCGGGAAACCGATCGACGCCTTGAGCCACTGGCGGTCGGCGTCGACGAAGTTGATCGCCGCCATCGGCGTCCCCGCGAGGTCGGCGGCGAGCCGGGCCAGCTCGTCGAAAGCGACGTCGTCGGGCGTGTCGAGGATGCCGAGGCTGCGCACGGCTTCCGCGCGGCGGCGTTCGATCTCGGCGATGTGCTGGTCGGAGGCGGGGGGCATGGCCTGAAGGCGCCGCGCGGCTGCGGCGAGGAGGAGTCTATGAGTCGGCGCGAGCCTTGCGCAACGCGACGGCCGTGAGAAGTTCGCCCATGGCGCCCGACGACCTCGACGACGGCGTCGCCGAGACCCCGCGCGCCGGCGCCGACGCCGCGCTCAAGACGCGGACGCCTCCGCGCGGCCCCTGGGTGTACCGGAAGATGCTGTCGTTTCCGGCGGCGCACGTCAAAAACGGCGCCTGGGTCCGGCTCGTGGCCAAAGACGGCCGGCCGCTCGGACACGGCTTCCTCAATCGCCGTTCCGAGATCGCCTTTCGGACGCTGGGCGGGCCGGAGGACCGGGACGCCGGCGCCGTCTTCCGTAGAAAGCTGGCCGCCGCGCACGACCTGCGG
>DASPNK010000045.1:0-4063 GCA_035626575.1 Planctomycetota bacterium
CCGCGCCGCGACGCTGGAGCCGGACTTCCCGGACCTCACGGCGCGCCGCATCACGACGCACGTCCGCCGCAAGCGCCTGAAGGAGGCGGAGGAACTCGTGAACGCCGCGAGCGCGATCCGCCTGAAGGAGCCGCCGATGCAGGCGGCGGCGGCGTACTTCCACTACGTGCGCGGCAATCACGACGAAGCGGGCGTCATTCTGCAGAAGATGCTCGACCCGTCGGTCACGTTGCCCGACGCGATCCGCGCCTACGCACGCCAGGCGGCGTACGCCATCGGCGACCACCGCAACAAGCAGGTGTGGACCGACCAGTTCAACCGCACCGATCCGCGCATCGGCCGCGAGTGGAAGGTGGAGAAGGGCGCGGGCGTGAACGTCACGCTGGTCGACCAGGCCGTACTGTTCGACGGCGCGCAGTCGGGCGTGTCCGACCGTCCCACGTACCTGCACCAGGAGCGCCCGGGCGACAAGCTGCACGCCTTCTCGATCGACCTGAACCTCGAGGCGCCGCTCGACGGCGTCTTCGCGGGCGCCGGGCTGATGGCGCGGTCGAAGACCGCTCCGAAGGAGAAGTGGCCGGGATACCAGGACCGCGCCGACGGCTGGGCGCCTCAGGCCGGCCTGCAGGTGGCGATCGATCCGGCGGGCAAGCTCGTCTGGCGCAAGCTCGAGCAGACGAAGATGTCCGACTGGCAGGAGGTGCCCGGCGCGCCCGAAGGCGCGCGGTCGCTGACCCTCGAGTTCCGCCAGTCGAACCCCGCCGAGGGCAAGTGGGACGTGCTGGTGAACCGCGAAGCGTTGCTGAAGGACGTCGAGATCTCCGACCTGAAGCGATGGTCGCGCACGCTGGAGCTGCAGGCGTTCTGCTACGGGCGCCTCGGCGCGAAGGTGCGCTTCACCGTCGACAACGCGACGATCGTCACCCTGAAGGAGAAACGCTGATGCGCACGCGCGGCGCCCGCGGCGGCTTTACGCTCGTCGAACTCCTGGTGGTGATGGCGATCCTCGCCACGCTGGTCGGCCTCGGCGTCGCGACGATCCCGGCGATGATGCGGCGCGCCGACAAGACGGCCGTCGAGGGCTTCCTCTCGATGCTGGACGCCCAGATCGAGAACTACCGCAACTCCGAGCAGGGCGCGTACCCGCCGTCGACGCTCGCCGAGTTCCCCGGCGTCGGCCTGCTGAGCAACTTCGAGAACTCGGGGATCGAAGCGCTCGTCGCCTGCCTCGCGTCGCGGGCGTACCGCCCCTCGTTCGACCTGCTCGAGCGCCAGAAGAAGATGAGGCTCGAGAACTACGACGGCGACCGCACCGCCGTCCAGCTCACCGACTTCGGCGACAAGGATCTCTTCGAGATCGTCGACCCGTGGGGAACCCCGCTGGTGTACATCCACTCGTCCGACTACGGGCGCGCGGAGGAGATCTGCCGCGTGACGGGGGAGGCCGGGGTGCTCAAGGCCAAGCCCTGGATGAACCCGCAGCTCAAGCGCGCCTACATGCCCGATCGGTACCAGCTGATCAGCGCGGGCCCCGACCGCGAGTTCAACACCGAAGACGACGTCACGAACTTCGAGAGGAACTGAGCGGATGAGCCGACCCGTCGCCCGCGCCCGAGGTCCGCTGAGCGGCCGCGAGGGCATGACGCTCCTCGAACTGCTCGTGGTGATGGCGATCGTGGCGACGATGTTCGGGGTCGCGGTGGGCTCGGTGTCGCGCACCGGCAAGGCGGGAGCGCTCGACGGCGCCGCGCGCACGGCGCGCGCCTACCTGAAGCGCGCGCGCGTCCTCGCGATGAAGGAAGGCGCGCTGTCGCGGGTGACGTTCACGCCCGCCGACCCCGAGCGGCGCAGGAACGCCGGCTTCGCCACGCAGTTCACCCGCGTCGCCGGCACGTGGCACTTCGACGACCCGGCGGGCGCGCGCGCCCTCGGCGGCGAACAGACGTGGGCGACGGTGTACGGCGGCGCGCCGGAGCCGGACGGGCGCCTGCGCGGCGGCCTGCGGATGACGGCCGCCTCGCGCGTGGTGACGCCGCCGCTGACCGAATACCCCGGTTACGACCCGAGCCGCGGGTTCTCGCTGTTCCTCGACATCCGGCCGGACGAGGCGGGAACGATCGCACGATTCGGCGAGCCGCTGGGATCGACGTCGGCGTGGATCTTCCGCCTCGAGAGCGACGGCTCGCTGACGGCCGAGCTGGAGACGACTCAGGCGTTCGACGCCGCGGCGTCGGGCGGCGACGCCCGGAAGCCGCGGACCGTCGCGCTGAAAACGGGGTCCGACGTGATCGAACGGGGGCAGTGGGCGCGCGTCGGCCTCGTGTACGACGGCGTGACGGCGGAGATCGTCGCGCACGGCGTCAGCGAGGCGTCGGCGCTCGAGGCGCGCGACCTCGACGTCCCGCCCGGCGGCGCGCTCATCCTCGGCGGCGGGCTCGCCGGCGTGATCGACGAAGCGGTCTACCAGGTCGCGGAGGCGGAGACCTTCACCGACATGGAAGGCGGCGTCGACCTCGCGCCCCAGCAGGGGCCGGTCACGGTCCGCTTCGACCGCTACGGCAAGCTCAACGAGAAGTTCCACGACGGGCCCGTCGCGATCTCCCTGGTTCACGAGGGCCGCACGACGACGGTGACCGTGGAGCCGTCGGGAGTCGTTCGATGACGCGACGCGCGCGCGCCGACCGCGGGGTGGCCTTCATCCTCGTCCTCGGCGTCCTGGCGGGGCTCCTGATCCTCGCCGGACCGTTCTTGGCGATCGCCCTCAACGACCGCGACGTCGCGCGCTCGGTGGTTTACGAAGCCGAGGCGACGGCGGTGGTCGACACCACGCTCCGCTACGCCCGCTGGTCGCTCGAGCGCGGGCATCGCGCGCACGAGGCGGCCGCCGGGCAGCCGACGTCGGGCGACATCTACGCGACGCCTGATTGGGACGTCGAGCAGGAGTTCGCGGTCTCGCTCGCGCCGACCGACAAGAACGGGAAGCCTCTGCTCGCCGCCGACGGCGCGCCGCTGCTCGGCGGCGCCGATCCGCGCGGGCGCATGGTCGATCTCGAGGTGCGCGACGCGCAGTCGCGGCCGCACCTGTGGACGTCGTCGCCGTTCCTGATCGCCGCGTCCCTCGGGCGCAGCGTGCTGGTCGCGGACGCCGAGGCCGACGCCGTCGAGCTGCAGCTCGAGTCCGGCGAGGGGTTCCCGCTCACCAACGGCGCGTTGTTCGTCGAAGGGGAGCGCATCACCTACGAGAAGCGCGAAGGCGGCCTGTTCCTCGGGCTCGGCCGCGCGGCGCCGCCTTCGGGCAAGGCGCGGAAGCACAAGGCCGAGACCTGGGTGATCGACGACCGCGCGCGGCAGATCGCGATGCTCCCGTGGAAGTCGCCGCGCGCGAAAGGCGGGCTCCGGCAGCCGCACGCGGCGTCGGCGGCGAAGGAGATCTCGCTGGTCGAAGGCGGGCTGTTGACGCCGAGAGAGATCGACCGCCTGAGCCGGGATTTCAACACGGCGTCCTACCGCTACGGCGGAGACGCGTTCGGGATGGCCCACGGGCTGACGGCGCCGATCGATCCGTCGACGGTCGATCTCGCCGAGGGCTTCCGGATCCGCATTCGCGGGAACGACGGCATCAACGAAGGCACGGTGCTCCGCATCACCGACGGCGTGAACACCGAGTACGGCTACGTGATTCAGGCGCGGCGAAGCCGAGGATCCAACGCCGACATCACGCTGCTCGAGCCGACGCAGAACGCCTACGTCGAAGGGCGCACCATGGTGGCGCCGCTCATCCGGCACCCGGTGAACGTCAACGCCTGCTCGAAGGAGACGCTCAAGAGGGTGATGACCGGCGTCCAGATCACCTTCGGCGCGTTCGGTCGCGGATCCCAGTTGCGCGTGTCGGAGATCGCCGCCGGCACGTTTGCCGATGGACTGATCGACGCGCGACCGATCAAGGAATGGAAGCAGTTCGTCGAGACTCTGGACGCCACTCAGAAGTCATGGACGCCTCTCATCCCTGACGCATCCGCAGTTCAATGCGTCCTCCGCAACGCCGTCGACGCCGGCGATCACA
>DASPNK010000046.1:0-3156 GCA_035626575.1 Planctomycetota bacterium
GCCTTCGGCGCCGCCGCCGAGCCCGCCGTCCTCAAAGCGACGCGCGCCCGCGCCCCGTCGTTCGCCGACGCGGAGGCGGTCCTCGCGCGGCTCTCCGCGACGGAGGCGACCCAGCGACTCGCCGCCGCCTGGATCGCGGGCGACGGGAGCGACGCGACGCTCGAAGCGTTGGCGGCGCGCCCCGACGCCCTCGCCGTCGCGCGCGCCGAGGCCGCCCGCGTCGACGGCGACCTGCGCTTCCGGGCCGCGTGCCTCGTCGCGCGGCTCGGCGGCGCCGAGGCGGCGTCGACGGCGGCCGACGGATTGCGGCGCCCCGATCGGCGCCGCGAGGCGGCGACGGCGCTGCTCACGCTCGGAACGCGGGAGGCGCTGATCGAAACGGCGCGCCTCGTGGACGGCTTCGACGGGTTCGCGGGCGACGGCGCCCTCCGGGAGCACGTCGACCTCGTCGCGGCGGCGCGGTCCGTGCCCGACGTCGGACGCCGCGCCGCGGCCGCGGCGGCGCGCACCGGTCGCACGTCGGACCGCCGCCGGCTGCTGATCCTCGCGGGCCTGTCGAAGGACGCCGCGGCGCGGCCGGAGATCGAGCGCGCCGCCGCCGATCCCGAGGTCCGCGCCGCCGCGTTCGTCGCGCTGGGCGAGCTGGGGGATCCCGACGCCGCGCCGTTCCTCGCGCGAGCGGTCCTGCGGACGCACGACCGGTCGACGCGCCGCTCGGGCGTCGACGCCCTCGCGCGCCTCCCCGGACCGAAGGCGACGGCGGCGCTCGCGTCGCTGCTGGCGTCGTCGGCGGACCGCGACCGGGCGGCGGCGCGTCTCGAGGCGCGCCCCGACGGCCCCGAGGCGTTGGTGGACGCGCTGAACGATCCCGCGACGCGCGCGCCTGCGGCGGCCGCTCTCCGGGAGCTCGCGGGACGCTCCGCGCCGCGCGGCGACGACGCGGCGGCGTGGAGACGCTGGCTTGCGGGCGCCGACCGATGACCACGACGGAACACGACGCCGCGCAGCCTCGCCGCGCGGCCTGGAGCGGAAGGTTCACAAGGAGACCGGAACGATGACCCGAGACGTTCGGATCGGAACGTGCCTGTGGCTCGCGATCGCCGTCGGCGGCGCGGCGGCGCAGGGCGATCGACGCCTGAAGGTGTACGACATCGACGACATCGCGGCGCCGTCGTCGTCGGGCGTGGCGGTGCCGGCGGTGACCCCGCTGGCGGCCGCCCTGGCGCTGAACTACGGCGAAGCGGCCGAGGCCGAGGAGTCGCTCGACATCGACGTCGACCGCGTGATGACGATCGTGCAACTCGTCCTCGGCGAATCGGCCGAGATCTCTCTCGAGCGCGGCAAGCTCTGGGTGAACGGCGGGTCGTCCGACCACGACGCGGTGGCGGCGGCGTTGACGGCGCTGCGCGACGCCTTCGCCGAACGCGTGTTCCTGCGCATCGGCGTCTTCGACGCGGCCCCCGAAAAGACGATCCTCGGCGCCGCGGAGGCCGACGCGCTCTTCGCGTCCCGCACGCCGCGCGCCGTCGCGTCGGCGTCCACGCGGGTCGACCGGCCGACCGAGATCCGAGCCGGCGTCGATGCGGCGTTCGTCGCCGATTACGACGTCGAGGTCGCGCAGGAATCGGAGATCGCCGATCCGCTGGTGCGCCGCCTTCGCCTCGGCCTGACGGCGAGCGTCACCGCGTGCTCGATGCCCGACGGGCGCTTCCTCGTGCGCGCCGGCGGCGTCTACGCCTCGCCCGCCCAGGGCTCGGAGTCGGCGATCCCGGTCGGATCCCGCGCCGTCGGCGACATGCAGGCCGCCGCCGTGGATTTCGGCGCGGTGTGCGGCTCGGGCGTCGTCGAGAACGGCGGCGCGGTCGTGCTGGGCGCCGATGCGACGGGCGCCGCCTGGGTCGTTCAGGCGACGCGCGCCAAGGCGCCTTCGGAGCGGCGCGGCTGGAAGTTCGCCGGCTTCGGCGCCCTGCTGCGCGCCCCGGGTCGGCTTCTTCCGGCGCCGCTCGGCGGCGCTCACGAGTCGTCGCAGAACGGCAAGGAGGTCGGCGCGACCGAGATCGGCCCGACGCCGGTCGACTCCGACGTCCTGCTGTCGCTGCTGCGTCGCACGGCGTGGCCGGAGGATCAGCCGGAAGGGGAGGATCTCGAAATGGTCGGGCCCCGGCTCTTCGCGCGCGGCGGCGACGCGTTCCTGGAGCGGATCCGCTCCGCGGCGGCCGCGGTCGCGTCCGATCTCGTGCGGCCCGCGTCGATCGAGGTGCGCTACGGCCGACTGACTCCGGCGGACGCGGCGAAGGCGGTCGCGGCGTCGGACGCCTCGCGCCTGCCGGGGCGTCTCTGCGTGTCGGCGCGCAGCGGCGAGACCTTCCGCATCACGGCCGGGACGGAGCGCGCGCGCGTCGTCGACCACGACGTCGAAATCGCGCAGAAGGCGCGGATCGCGGATCCGGTCACGCGCCCGGTGTTCTCCGGCGTGAGCTTCGAAGGCTCCCTCTCTCTCGGCGGCGACGGCGTCCCCGCGGTGGCGGGCCGCTTCTCGGCGCGCCAGGAGACGTCGCGCACCTTCCACGTCCGCACGGAGGAGGTCGGGCCGCTCCAGCTTGCGCAGGTCGCGACGACCGACCTGGGGGGCGAAGTGTCCCTGCCGAAGGGCGGGTGGCGCCTGTTCGGATCGGCGTCGGACGCGGAGGGCGTGTTCGTCGTGATGATGCGCGCGGCGGAGTGACCGTCGCCGCGGGGTCGGCGGGGCGCGCGCCGGGCGGGTGCTACGGTCGGCGGCGCCCCGGCGCCACCGACCCCGTGCCCCGCCTTCTCCGACTCGACGATCCCGGCGTCGCCGCCTACGCGGCGCTGCTCTTCGACTGCGACGGCACGCTCGTCGACACCATGGGCCTCCACTACGAGGCGTGGTGCGGCGTCGTCGCCCCCGCGGGCCTGACGTTCCCGCGGGAGCGCTACCTCGCCATGGCGGGCGCGCCGACGCGCGAGATCCTCGAGGCCCTCGCCGGGGAGCAGCGCGTCGCGCTGAACGTCGACGCGCTGCTGCCGGAAAAGGAGGAGCGGTTCCTCGCCCTGCTCCACCGCGTGCGTCCCATCGAGCCCGTGATCGCGACGGCGCGGGCGTACCGCGGGTCGAAGCGGATGGCCGTCGTGTCC
>DASPNK010000047.1:0-4694 GCA_035626575.1 Planctomycetota bacterium
CGCTGAGCGGGCTCTGGCTCCTGCCGTTGCTCGCCGCGCTCTACGCGGTGCGGCGCCGTGCGGCGCGCGTCGACGTCCCGTTCCTCCCGTTCTGGGAGAAAGTCCTCGCGGGCCGCCGCCGGCGCGCGAGCCTCGCGCGCACGTTCGCCTCGGTGTTGCTGCAGGCCGCGATGTTCGCGCTCGCCCTCGCGGCGGTCGCGGGGCCTTACCGCACCGACCGACGCGCGGCGGACGTTCCGCTCACGCTCATCGTCGACCGCACGGCGGCGACGGCGGCGCCGGAGACGTCCGCCGCCGTGATGCGCCGCGCGCGGGAGATCGCCCACGCGCAGGTCGCGTCGGGCCCGGCGTCGCTCGGCGCCTGGGTCGACGGCCGGGTCGTCCCGCTCGGCCGCGCCGCCGCGCGGGACGAGGTCGACGCGTTGCTGGCGAAGGCGCCCGCGCCGTCGGGCGTCCGCGATCCCGAGGCGGTGCGCGCCGTCGGCGCCGCGGCGTCGCCGCCGGGCAGGGTCCTCGTCGTCACGCCGTTCGCCGTCGGAGACCCGGCGTCTGCGCTCGAGATCGTCGCCGTCGCCGGCGCGCCGCCGAAGAACGGGGGATTGCGCGCGGTTGAGCGCACGGCGACGGGACTCGCCGTCCGCGTCGAAAACGGGGAGGGCCGCGCGCTCCGCCTCTACGACGGCGCCGTCGCCCTCGCGTCGACGCCCGCCGCCGACCGCACGGAGCTGCCGCTGCCCGCGTCGCGCCCCGCCGCTCCGCGCCTCGCCCTCGAACCGCCCGATCCGTGGCCGGACGACGACGCGGTCGACCTCGACTTCGGCGGCGCGACGCGGCTGAAGGTGGTGCTGGCGTCGGCGGCGCCGACGCCGGCCCTCGACGCCGCGCTCGCGGCGACGGACCTCGTCGACGCCGCCCGCTCGGGGCGCGCGGGCCCCTCCGAATGGCGGCGCGTCGCGGATCGCTACGACGTGATCGTGCTCGTCGGGCTCGATCTCGACCTTCCGCCGCCGCCCGGGCGTTACCTGCTCTTCGACGCGACGGCGCCCGAACTGCCCTGGGCGCGCGGCGCGGGGAGCGGGGAGGCGCGGGCCCTGCGGCGGCGGGACGACGTCGCGTGGCTGGCCGCGCTCGATCCCGACGAGTGGACCGTCCATCGCGCGTCGACCTTTCTGGTCGGCGACGGCGCCGAGGTGCTGGCCGAGTCCGACCGCGGGCCGCTGATCGCGCGGCTCCGGCGCGGCGCCGTGCGGGCGATCGCGATCGCGCCGCCGCCGACGGTCGCGGCGTCGACTCTGCCGCTGCTTCCGGCGTTTCCGTTGATGGTGCGCGGCGCCCTGCGCGAGCTGGCGCCTGCGGAGGACGCCGCGCGGCCGCTCGCGGATCCGCGGCGTCTCCGGTCGCCGACGCCCGAGGGTCTTGCGCCGGCGGTCGACGCTCCGCCGCGCCCGTCGGAGGACGTGGAAGAGCGGCGTTCGGAGCGCCCCTTCGTCCTGCTGGTCCTCGCCGCGCTCCTCATGACGGAGTGGGCGCTCTACCAGTTCGGCGCGACCGACTGAGCGTTCCGAGCGGCGGCGCGGCTCCGGCGCGCGCGTTCCGTTGAAAGCGAAGGCGCCGGGGATATGCTCACGCTTTGCCGCAGCGGCCTGCGGGCTCGCGCGCGGCGTCGCGGAGCGCAGATGCGGGACCTCGACATTCCTCAGGGCGTCACCTACGACGACCTTCTTCTGCTCCCGGCGTACAGCGAGGTCCTGCCGGTCGACATTCAGACGCGGTCCCGCGCCACCCGGCGCATCGAGGTCAACGTCCCGATCCTCTCGGCGGCGATGGACACCGTGACCGAGGCGCGTCTCGCGATCGCCCTCGCCAAGGAGGGCGGCCTCGGCGTCATCCACAAGAACTGCACGCCCGACGCGCAGGCGCGGGAAGTTGAGAAGGTGAAACGCTCCGCGCACGGCGTCATCGCCGACCCGGTGACGCTGCCCCCGACGGCGTCCGTGGCGGAGGCGCGTGCGCTGATGCGGGAGCACAACGTGAGCGGCGTGCCGATCGCCGACGGGCGCACGCTCGCGGGCATCCTCACCAAGCGGGACCTCCGGTTTCAGACCGACGAGGATGCGAAGGTGTCGGCGGTGATGACGCCCGCGGGGCGCCTCGTGACGGCGCCGAAGGGCACGACGCTCGAGGACGCGAAGGCGATCCTCCACCGCAACAAGGTGGAGAAGCTCATCCTGGTGAACGAGCGCGGCGAGCTGGCCGGCCTCATCACCATCAAGGACATCGACTTCTGGGAGCGCCATCCGGCGGCGTGCAAAGACGGCCGCGGGTCGCTCCGGGTCGGCGCCGCGACGGGCGTCAACGATCCGAAACGCGTCGAAAAACTGCTCGCCGCCGGATGCGACGTCCTCGTGGTCGACACCGCGCACGGGCACTCGAAGAACGTCCTCGAGACGGTGCGCTGGATCAAACGGACCTTCCCGCAGGCCGAGGTGGCGGCGGGCAACGTGGCCACTTACGACGGCGCGCTCGCGTTGCTCGACGCGGGCGTCGACGCGGTGAAGGTCGGCATCGGTCCGGGGTCGATCTGCACCACGCGCGTGGTGGCGGGCGTCGGCGTGCCGCAGGCCACCGCGGTGAGCGAGGCCGTCCGCGCGGCGGACCGCTACGACGCGCCGGTCATCGCCGACGGGGGCATCAAATATTCGGGCGACATCACCAAGGCGCTGGCGCTCGGGGCGTCGACGGTGATGGTCGGCTCGCTGTTCGCCGGCGTCGACGAGAGCCCCGGCGAGGTGGTGGTGCTGAAGGGCCGCGCCTTTAAAGACGTGCGCGGCATGGGGTCGCTCGGCGCGATGGTGCAGGGCTCCAAGGACCGGTACGGGCAGCAGGGCGTGAACGACGCGCGGAAGCTCGTGCCCGAGGGCATCGAGGGGCGCGTGCCGTACAAGGGCGCGCTCGCCAGCTTCCTCTACCAGCTGGTCGG
The DNA here is from genome assembly GCA_035626575.1 of Planctomycetota bacterium. Taxonomy (GTDB): domain Bacteria; phylum Planctomycetota; family CAIWVZ01; genus DASPNK01. The sequence goes on from DASPNK010000047.1 coordinate 2,981, forward strand.
CGGCCTGCGCGCGGGGATGGGCTACGTGGGCGCCATTTCGGTCGCCGAGCTGCGGGCGCGCGCGCGCTTCGTGCGCGTCACGGCGGCGGGCCTGCGCGAGAGCCATCCGCACGACGTGACGATCACCAAGGAAGCGCCCAACTACGGCCTCGACCACGAGGTCTGAGAGAGCGATGACCGAGCCCGCCGAGATCGCGACGGCGCCGTCGCAGGAGATCGTCGTTTACGACTTCGGGTCGCAGTTCGCGCAGCTGATCGCGCGGCGCATCCGGGAGCATCACGTCTTCTGTCGCGTCGTGACGCCGGCGACGAAGGCGGCGGAGATCGCCTCGCCGCGGCTGCGCGGCGTCATTCTCTCGGGCGGGCCCGCGTCGGTTTACGACGCCGGCGCGCCGACCATCGACCCCGCGGTCTTCGACCTCGGCGTCCCCGTGCTCGGCATCTGCTACGGCATGCAGCTGATGGCGCACCTCGTCGGGGGGCGCGTCGTCGGCGGGTCGCATCGCGAGTTCGGGCATCGCGAGCTGGAGATCGACGACGCGGACGGCCTCTTCGCCGACCTGCCGAAGAAGCAGGTCGTGTGGATGAGCCACGGCGACCAGGTGAGCGATCCGGGCGGACTCTTCGAGACGCTGGCGCGCACCGCGTCCTGCCCGAACGCCGCCGTCCGGCATCGCACCAAGCCGCTCTTCGGGATCCAGTTCCACCCCGAGGTGACGCACACCGAGTTCGGGCCGAAGATCCTCGGCAACTTCCTCAAGCGCATCTGCGGCTGCGAGGAGCTGTGGCGGATGTCGTCGTTCGCCGAGCGGGAGATCGCCGAGATCCGGAAGCAGGTCGGCGGCGACCACGTCATCTGCGGGCTGTCGGGCGGCGTCGACTCTTCGGTCGCGGCGGTGCTCGTCTCCCGCGCGATCGGCGCCCAGCTCACCTGCATCTTCGTGGACAACGGCCTCCTGCGCCGCGGCGAGGCCGACGACGTGGAGAAGGTCTTCCGCGGCCGCTTCGGCCTCGATCTGCGCCGCGTCGACGCGTCGGAGCTGTTCCTCCGCGAACTCGAAGGCGTCGTCGAGCCGGAGCGGAAGCGCAAGATCATCGGCAAGGCGTTCATCGACGTCTTCGAGGCCGAGGCGAAGAAGATCCCCGGCGTGAAATGGCTGGTGCAGGGGACGCTGTATCCCGACGTCATCGAGTCGGTGAGCTTCCACGGCGGCCCCTCGGCCACCATCAAGAGCCACCACAACGTCGGCGGGCTTCCCGAGAAGCTCGGCTTCAAACTGCTCGAACCGCTCCGCCCGCTGTTCAAAGACGAAGTGCGCGCGCTCGGCACGACGCTCGGGCTTCCCGACGAAATCGTCTGGCGCCAGCCGTTCCCGGGGCCGGGCCTCGCCGTCCGCCTGCTCGGCGCGATCGACCGCCCGCACCTCGAGCTGCTCCGCGCCTGCGACGCGGTCGTGCAGGAGGAAATCGCCAAAGCCGGATTGACCCGCGCGCTCTGGCAGGCCTTCGCCGTCCTCCTCCCGATCCGCTCCGTCGGCGTGATGGGCGACGGCCGCACCTACGACCTCACCTGCGCCGTCCGCGCCGTCACGTCGGTCGACGCCATGACCGCCGAATGGGCCCGCCTCCCGCACGACGTCCTCGCCGCGATCTCGCGCCGCATCGTGAACGAGGTCCGCGGCGTCAACCGGGTCGTCTACGACATCTCCTCCAA
>DASPNK010000048.1:0-10475 GCA_035626575.1 Planctomycetota bacterium
CGCCGCGGCCCTCGACGAAGCAGGGCCGTCGCGCGCTTCGCGTGCGACGGTCCTGCGCTCCTCCCTGCCGCCGGCGTTCCGGCGGCGTGCAGCGCGAGGACCGCAGGTTCGCGCGCGCCGACGAACCCGCTTTCGCCGATCTCCGACCGGCGCCGGTGGGATGGACCGTCGTGCCGAGCGCAGTTCCTCCGCACGCGAAGCGCGCGGAGGTACTGCCGCGGTGGACGTCGGCGAACCCTGCGACATCACGCCACGCCCGCCGATCGCCGCGGCCCTCGACGAAGCAGGGCCGTCGCGCGCTTCGCGTGCGACGGTCCTGCGCTCCTTGACGCCCGAATCAGCCGAGGCGGGCGATCAGGCGCTCGCGGTGGCGGTTCAGCTCGGAAGGAAGCCGCGCACCGTACTTCGCGAAGGACTCGCCGATGGCGTTCGCCTCGGCGCGCCATTCCTCGCGGTTCACCGAGAGCAGGTCGTTCACGACGCCCTCGCAGAGGTTCAGGCCCGAGAGGTCGATCGCGTCGCGCGTCGGGAGGTGACCGATCGGCGTCTCCTGCGCGGCGGCGGTCCCGGCGCAGCGGCCGAGGATCCACTTCAGCACGCGCATGTTCTCGCCGAAGCCCGGCCACTGGAACTCGCCCGACGGGCCCTGGCGGAACCAGTTCACGTGGAAGATGCGCGGCGGCTTCGGGATCTTCCGCCCCATGCGGAGCCAGTGGCCGAAGTAATCGGCCATGTGGTATCCGCAGAACGGGAGCATGGCCATCGGGTCGCGGCGCACGACGCCGACGGCGCCCGACTGCGCGGCCGTCGTCTCCGACGCCACCGAGGCGCCGACGAAGACGCCGTGCTCCCAGTCGAACGCTTCGTACACGAGGGGCGCGACGCGGGCGCGGCGGCCGCCGAAGATGATCGCCGAGATCGGAACGCCGGCCGGGTCCTCCCACTTGGGAGAGATCGAGGGGCACTGCGACGCGGGCGCGGTGAAGCGCGAGTTGGGGTGCGCGGCCTTTTCGGTCGAGCCGCGCGTCCACGGCTTGCCGCGCCAGTCGGTGAGCTTCTCCGGCGCGGGCCCGAGGCCTTCCCACCACGGCGAGCCGTCTTCGGTCACCGCGACGTTCGTGAAGATCGAGTTCCGGCGGAGCGTCGCCAAGGCGTTGGGGTTGGTCTTCTCGCCGGTGCCGGGCGCGACGCCGAAGAACCCCGCTTCGGGGTTGATCGCCCAAAGACGCCCGTCGGGGCCGACGCGCATCCAGCAGATGTCGTCGCCCACCGTGCGGACCTTCCAGCCCTTCGCGGACGGCGGCGGCACGAGCATGGCGAGGTTGGTCTTGCCGCAGGCGCTCGGGAACGCGGCGGCGACGTAGGTCGTTTCGCCCTGCGGGCTCTCCAGCCCGAGGATGAGCATGTGCTCGGCGAACCAGCCCTCCTCCTTCGCCTGCACCGACGCGATGCGGAGCGCATGGCACTTCTTGCCGAGCAGGGCGTTGCCGCCGTATCCGGAACCGACCGACCAGATCAGCTTCTCTTCGGGGAAGTGCAGGATGAAACGGCGGTCGGGCGAGAGGTCGCCGAGGGAATGCAACCCGCGGACGAAGTCGGTCGACGTCCCGAGCTGATTCAGCGCCGGCGTCCCGATACGCGCCATGATGCGCATGTTCGCGACGACGTAGGGGCTGTCCGTCACTTCGACGCCGACTTTGGAGAGCGGCGACCCGAGCGGGCCCATGACGTACGGGATGACGTACATCGTGCGGCCCTTCATGGCGCCGTCGAAAAGCGGCGTCACCTTGGCGCGCCCGTCGGCCGGCGACATCCAGTTGTTGTTCGGACCGGCGTCCTCCTGCGACCGCGAGCAGATGAACGTGAGGTGCTCGGTCCGCGCGACGTCGGTCGGGTCGGAGCGGTGCAGATAGCAGTTCGGGAACTTGTCTTCGTTGAGGCGGCTCAACACGCCCGTCTCGACCATCTGCTCGACGAGGCGGCGGTTTTCGTCGTCGCTTCCGTCGACCCAATGGATGCGGTCGGGCTTGGTCAATGCCGCGACCTCGTCGATCCAGGACTTCAGCGCAGGATTGGCGGTGCTCACGCGATCTCCCCGGGGGAAGACGAAAGGAAAAAGCGCCGGGAGGATAGCCTCGCCGCCGGGGCTCGGAAGGACGGCGCGGCGCGCGCCGGCGGCCGCGCCGCAACCGATGCGCGCGCGCGAACCCGTCAGCGCGCGAGGGTTTCGCGAAGCCGGGCGACGGCGCCTTCGAGGCGCGCCTTGAGGTCGCGGTCGACGTTGTTGTCCCGGGGGCGGACGGCGTCGGCGACGGCCTGGAGGCGGTAGAGGTCCTGCTCGGCCCCCGCGCGATCGCCGCGCGCGAGCCGGGCCTGGATGAGCGCCTCGTACAGCAGCGGCTCCTCGTGAAGCTGATGCGTCGCGACTTCGAGCGCCGCCGCGTCGCCCGAGAGCCGGGCGTGCAGAGCCGTCGCCCAACGGTCGCGAGGCTGCAGACGCTTCGCGCGCTCCGCGAGGCGCCGCGCGACCTCGAGACTCGCGGGCTCGCGCTCGAGCCGCGACGGCGTCGCCGCAAGCGCGGCCGCCGTCGCCGTCTCGAATCCCTTCGCCTCGAAATCGGCGTCGACGCGCGCGATGAACGCGTCGACCGTCGCCGCGGCGGAGGCGTCCCCGGACGCCGCCGCCCACGACGCGCGCCCCGCCGTCGCCGCCGCGTCGACCGCGGCCGCGCGGCCGATCGGCGGCGTGAGCGACCCGAAGGCGCCGAGCGCGCTGACGGCCGCCGCCAGCGACAAGGGCGAAGGCCGCCCGAGGATCATCAGCACGACGAGGCCGCCGGCGCCGAGGGCGATCCACGTCGGCGCCGCGATCGCGCCGAGGAACGACGTGGCGACGAGCGTCGCGAGCCCGAGGGCGGCGAGCGCCGGCAGGCCGAGCTTCAGCCCGCCGATCGACCCCAGCGACTCCGGCGGCGGCGTCGGTGCGCCGAGCGTCGTCCCGGGGCGCAGCGCGAACCCGGCCGCGAGCGCGAAGAGCCATTCCGTCTCCGCGCCGGGCAGGTTGAACAAGCGGTGCACGACGTACGCCGAGAGCGCGGCGAGCGGGCCGATCGGCGGCTCGCGCCGCCGCCGCGCGGCGCCGACCAGCAGCGCGGCGAGGAAGATCGTGAAGCCCGCGAGCCCGAACCATCCCTGCGCGAGGAGCGTCTCGTGCATGAGGCTGCGGAAGCGTTCATACCCGCCGTCGAAGGCGTGGGGCGCGAGCGGCGAGTCGGGCATGATCGCCCGCCGCGCGTCGAACTCCGGGTCGTGGAACTTCGGCTCGGAGACCGGATCGGGCAGGCGCCGCGGCCCCACGTACCGCGCGTGCTCGAGCCCGTAGCCGACGAGCGCGCGGAGCGCGGTGGCGGTCGCGATCGCGCGGCCCGCCTCGCGGTCGAGCTGATCGCGTCCGACGCTGGCCTCGGTTTCGGGGTGGAGCAGGATGCCGGGAAGATGGGGCGATCCTCGAATGAGCCCGAGGAACGAGATGAGCACGAGAAGCCCGAGCACGAGGAAGACCTTCGCGCGCCCGTGCTTCTTCGCGCCCGAGGCGCGGAGCAGCGCCACCACCCAGAGACCCGCGGCCAGCGCGACCATCGGACCGCGGACGTCGGCGAGCCAGATCGCGGCGGCGGCGACCAGCGGCAGGAGCGCGTAGGCCTTCCGACGCGCCACGGGCTCGCGCGGGTCGAACGCGCCCGCGTGGACCCACGGCGTCGCGACGGCGAGGAACGCGCCGAGCGCGGCGGCGCCGCCGAAGGGGCCGCGCACCGCGCCGGCGAACGGCGCGCCGAGGTCCGACGCCGGCAGCACGCCGAGCCGTTGGAGTCCAGCCGCGGCGGAGAGGGCCACCGTCGCCGCCGCGAGCAGCAGGCGGACGTGCGGGATCGCGTTGGGCGCGCCCGCCGCGACGCCCGTCGCCAGCGCGGCCTGCGCGAGGACGAAGATCAGGCCGCCTCCGAGGTACGGGCTGCCGAAGAGGCTGCGCTCCGGGTCGTCGGCGTACACCGTCGCGACCACGGCGGGCAGGATCCAGAGCAGCGTCAGGGCGCCGGAGCGGAAGACCTCGCGGCGGAGGCCGGCGGCGAAGAGCGGCAGCAGGGTGGCGGCGGCGGCCGACGCGAGGAGCGCGGTGCGCCAGCGTTCCCCCGCATGGCCTCCGACGACGACGAAGGCCGCGGCGGCGAGGGTGACGAGGACGACGCGCCGAAACGGGAACCGTGCGGTCGCGTCGGCCATGAGGCGGCGATGTTGCCGACCCCGACGGCGGTCCGTCAAGGGAGCGGGCCCGCGGGTCAGCGCGGCTTCGGCGGCGCGTACGGCACGCGGTCGTAGGGGTACGCCGCGAGCAGCGCTTCGGCGCGGCGGATCGCGGTGTCGACGCCCGCGGCGAGGTCCGCCGCGACATAGGGCACGATCTCGTGCGGCGCGACGCCGCGCCCCTCGATCCCCTTGCCGCCGTCGACGCGGCTCATGTTCGACGCCGTCGACACGCGCAGCGTGAACAGCCCGGAGGGCAGCGCGACGTCGGACTTCTGCGACGACATGCCGGCCGTCGGCGCCTCGCCGATCAGGTACCCGCGCCCGTCCTCCTTGAACATCGCGGCGCAGGTCTCCCCCGCGCTGCGCACGGTCGCGTCGACGATCACCACGACCGGGCCGCCGAACGGCGTCGGCCCCGCGCTCGCTTAGCGCTTCTTGAAGGCGAGCGTCTCCCCCGCCGGCACGAAACGCCCCATGAACGCGTCGTGGTCGAAACCGCCGCCGGAGTTGCCGCGCAGGTCGAGGATCAGCCCCGCCGCGCCCGCGAGCGTCGCCGGCGGCGCGTCGAGGCGCTCCGCGAGGTCGGAGGCGCAGCGGCGGATATGGAGGTAGCCGTAGCCCTTCGGCGTGCGGCCGAAGCGGAGATCGCCCGACTTCTCGAGCCCCGCGGGGAAGAACGCCGGCCCGTCGTGCACGAACCCGTCGCGCCCGACGACCACCGTCGCGCGCTTCGACGCGCCCTCGACGCCTTTGAACTCGACGGCGAGCTTCGTTCCCGGCGCCGCGGCCAACCCCTGCCGGCACGCGAAGGCGTCCGCCTGATGATCGGTGGAGAACGGGACGCGGTCGCGCAGATCGGCGACGCGGCGGTCGAGCCACTCCGTCGCGGGAAGCCCGTCGAGCTTGAAGATTTCGGCGCCCGCCGTCACGCCCGCCGCGGCGGCCGCGCCGAACGCGTTCAACGTCGACACGCGGTCGCCCGCACGACACAGGAACATTCCCGGTCCGGCCTTCGGTTCCACGGGCGCCTTCGATCCTCGCGTCTTCTCGGTGAGGCGCACCTCGGCGTGGCCGTCGCGCAGGCGCGCGAGGAGCCGCGTCAACCACACGGCGTGCTCCTCGTGCGAGCGTGTCTTCTTCGCCTCCTTGAGGAGCGGCTCGGTCGCGCGGCGCCAGTCGACGCCTTTCGCCTTGAGGAGGACGCCGCACGTCGTCTCCAGCTCTTTCACGGCGAACGCGGCGTCGTCGACGTAGACCGTCGCGGAATCGCGCGACGGCTCTGCGCGCGCGACGGTGCGGCGGCGACGGCGAGGGCGGCGACGAGGACCGCGAAACCCGCAAACTTCACGGCGACATCCTATCGGCGCTCCCCGCCGCGCGCGCGAGCGCGGGGTATCATCCGCGCCTCTCACGGAGTCGGTCGATGAAGGATCCGAACGCGCCCGGCGCCGTGTCGCGCCGCGGCTTCCTCAAGACGTCCGCCGCCACGGCGGCGGTCGCCGGGCTGGCGGGCGCCGAGGCCGCGGCGCGCGCCGCGCGGCAGGACGGCCCGCCGACCTTGTCCGGCGAGGCCGCGATGACGTTCACGCTCAACGGCGCGAAGACGACCGTGACCGCCGGCACCGCCGCGACGTTGCTCGACGTGCTGCGGGAGAAGCTCGACCTCACCGGCACGAAGATGGTGTGCGACCGCGGCTCGTGCGGGGCGTGCACCGTGCACCTCGACGGCAAGGCGGTGAACTCCTGCCTCCTCCTGCTCGCCGACTGCGCCGGGCGGTCGGTGGTGACCGTCGAAGGGCTCTCCCAGGGGGATCGCCTGCATCCCGTGCAACAGGCGTTCTGCGAAGAGGACGCGCTCCAGTGCGGCTTCTGCACGCCCGGAATGGTGATGTCCTGCGCGGCGTTGCTCGCGAAGACGCCGAGCCCCTCCCCCGCCGAGACGCGCGAGGCGCTCTCCGGCAACCTCTGCCGCTGCGGGACGTACGTAAACATCTTCCGCGCGGTCGACCGCGCGGCGGCGGCGACGCGGGGAGGAAAGTGACATGACGACCGAGCCGAAGAAGATCCGCGTCGGCGTGCGCGGCGTCGACGAGAAGACGCTCGAGATCGACGTGAAGCCGGACCGCCCCGCGCCGTGGGGCCTCGACGACGCCTTCGAAACCGTCGGCAAGCGGACGCCGCGCCTCGACGCCGTGGCGAAGGTCACCGGCCGCGCGAAGTACACGCACGACGTCAACCTCCCCGGAATGGTCTACGCGAAGCTGGTGCGCTCGCCGCACGCGGCGGCGACCGTGAAGAGCGTCGACGTCGCGCCGGCCAAGGCGCTCAAGGGCGTCGTCTTCGCGCAGGAGTGGACGCAGACGAAGGAGATCCTCTTCCACGGCCAACACGTCGCGGTGGTCGCCGCCGAAACGCGCGCGCTGGCCGAAGAGGCGGCGCGGCTCGTGAAGGTCGAATACGAGGTGAAGCCGCACGCCGCCCGCATGGAGCAGGCGCTCGCCGACGGCGCGCCTGAAGTGTTCGCCGGCAAGCCGAATCGGACGGGCGACGGGCCGCGCGCCGGTCGCGTGAAGGACGTCGACGCCGCGCTCGAAGGTGCGGCGAAGGTGGTGCGCGGCACGGCCTCGACCCAAGTGCAGACGCACTCCTGCCTCGAGACGAAGGGCGTCGTCGCCCATTGGGAGGCCGACGACAAGCTGAAGGTGTGGGCGTCGACGCAGGGCACCTTCGGGGTCCGCAACGAGCTGGCCGAGGCGTTCGGCCTCAAGCCGGCCGACGTCACGGTGCTCACGCATTACATGGGCGGCGGCTTCGGGTCGAAGTTCGGCGCCGGCGTGTTCGCGCACGCGGCGACGCACGTCGCGAAGGCGCTGAAGCGACCGGTCAAACTGATGCTCGACCGCAAGGAGGAGCACCTGACGGGCGGCAATCGCCCGAACTCGACGCAGGAGATGACGCTCGGGGTCGACGCCGAGGGCGCTTTCAAGGCGTACCGCGTGCGCATCCACGCGACGCCCGGCGCCACCGGGCGCGGCGCGGGCGCGTCCAATCCGATGATCTATCGTTTCGGCGCCGTCGATGCGGCGCAGTGGTCGGTGGCCACGAACGCAGGCATGGCGGCGGCGTTCCGCGCGCCGGGGCATCCGCAGGGGTCGTTCGCGCTCGAATCGATCCTCGACCTCGCCGCCGAAGCGCTGGGGATGGATCCGCTCGAGCTGCGGAAAAAGAACGACCCGTCGCCCATCCGGAAGCATCAGTACGAAGAGGGCGCGAAGCTCTTCGGCTGGGAGAAGCGTCGGCCGAACGGGACCGATCGCGGCACGCTGCGGCGCGGCATGGGCGTCGCCTCCGCGAAATGGGCCGCGCTCGGCGTGCCGGGCGCGTCGTGCCTCTGCCGCGTGCGGCGCGACGGCACGGTGGAGATCCGGAACGGCGCGCAGGACATCGGCACCGGCACGCGCACGATCATGGCGATCGTCGCGGCGGAGGAGCTCGGCATTCCGCTCGCGCGCGTGTCGTCGTTCCTCGGGGACACCAACGATCCGCAGGGCCCGGGCTCCGGCGGCAGCGTGACCGCGCCGACGATCATGCCCGCCGCCCGCAACGCGGCGTTCCTCGCCGGCATGGAGCTCCGAAAGCTGATCGCCGCGAAGTGGGGCGTGAAGCCGGAGGAGATCGTGCTGAAGGGCGGCAAGGCGAGCCACGCGGCCGACGCCTCGCGTTCGGCGACCTTCGAGGAAGTCTGCGCGCTTATCGACGGCGACCAGATCGAAGTCGTCGGGCGACGCGACCCGAACTTCGAGAATTACCAGGCCGAAACCGGCGGCGTGCATTTCGCCGAGGTCGAGGTGGACGCCGAGATCGGGCGCGTGCGCGTCGTCCGCTACCTCGCGATGCAGGACGCGGGCACGATCGTCGACGCGCTGACCGCCGAGAGCCAGGTGAACGGCGCGATCATCCAGGGAATCTCCTACGCCCTGTTCGAGGAGCGGCATATCGACCGCCTGAAGGGCCGGCAGCTCAACGCCGACCTCGAGGGCTACAAGATCGCGGGGCCGAAGGACATGCCGGACGTCAAGGTCGTGCTGACCGACGTGATGATGGGCGCGAACAACGTCGGCCTCGCGGGGCTCGGCGAAGGGCCGGCGGTGCCGCCCGCCGCAGCGATCGCCGGCGCGGTGCACAACGCGCTCGGCGTCCGCGTGTGGTCGCTTCCGATGACGCCCGATCGCGTGCTCGCCGCGCTGGAAGGAGCCCGCAAGTGAAGGACTTCGACTATGTGCTGGCGCGCGACGCGGCCGAAGCGTCGGCGGCGGCGCGGCGCCCGAACGCGGTTCTCAAGGCGGGCGGCACCGAGCTGCTCGACCGCATGAAGGAGCGCGTGACGGTTCCGGCGACGGTGGTGAACCTGTTGACGGCGAAAGGCCTCGCCGAGGTGAGCGTGGGCGCCGACGCCGTGCGACTCGGCGCCGCCGCGACGCTCACCGACCTCGTCGAAAACGCCGATCTGGCGCGCGTCGCGCCCGCGGTGGTCGAAGCGGCGCGCGAGACGGCGACGCCGCTGGTGCGGAACCGCGGGACGGTGGGCGGCAATCTCGCCCAGCGGCCGCGCTGCTGGTACTTCCGCAACGAGACCTACGAGTGCCTGAAGAAGGGCGGCGCCGAGTGCTTCGGCATCCCCGGCGAGAACCGCTACCTCGCGGTTTTCGGCAACGGCAAGTGCGCCGCCGTGCACCCGAGCAACCTCGCGACGGCGCTGTGGGCGCTCGACGCGAAGATCCACGTGCGAGACGGCGCGCAGGAGTCGACCCTCGCCTTCGACGCCTTCTTCGTCGCGCCGGAGCAGGACGTCCTCCGCGAGAACGTGCTGACGCCGGGGCAGGTGATCACGGCGGTCTCGTTCGACGCCGCGCCCGCGCGCGCGTCGGCGTACTACGAGGTCAACGAGAAGGACTCGTACGACTGGGCGCTGGCCTCGTGCGCCGTGCGGCTCCGCCTCGAAGGCGACCGCGTCGCCGAGGCACGGGTGGTCGCTTCGGCGGTGGCGCCGACGCCGATCCGGTTGACGGCCGCCGAAGCCGCGCTCAAGGACAAGACCGTCGGCGACGCGACGTTCGCCGCCGCGGCCGAAGAGGCGGTCAAGGGCGCGACGCCCCTGCGCGACAACGCCTATAAAGTCGTCCTTCTCAAGACCTGCGTCCGGCGCGCGCTCGCCGCGGCCGCGGCGCGCGGGAGGGCACGCTGATGTCGACGCCCGACGCTCGCGACGATCACACCCAGGCCCCGGAGCGCCTCCTCGCGGAGGGCTTCTGTCCGCACCTGAAGACCAAGTCGATGTACATCGGCTTCGCCCTCCGCCGCCGCCCCGATTTCGAGGGCCACGGCACGGCGATCTTCTGGTGCGGCCGCACCCAGCTCGGCTTCGGCCCCGACGCGCAGCCCGCGCTCCCCGAGAACTGCGTCCCCGGCCGCGCCTGCTGCCCGGTCCCGAAGGTCGAGGTGTGACGTCGGCATCCGGGAGTTGATCGGCGGAGCGGCGCGCGCGGCGCGCGCGGCGCGCGGCGGAATGGACGCAGGCTGCCCCGACGCCTGCCGACGCAAGGAGCGCAGGTTCGCGCGCCCCGCGAAGCGGAGCGACGAATCTGCTTCGCCGGTCTTCGACCGGAGCCCTCCCGGCGCCGAGGGTCGCAGGGCTCGCCGACGTCGCTCGGCCGAACATCGTACGGAGCGCAGTTCCTCCGCACGCGAAGCGCGCGGAGGTACTGCCGCGGTCGACGTCGGCGAACCCTGCGACATCGCCGCCGCCGATCGGCGACGGCCGCGTTTTCGCTACGTCGGTTCCGCCGCCGCTCCGCGAAGCAGGGCCGTCGCGCGCTTCGCGTGCGACGGTCCTGCGCTCCTTCGCGTCCCGCGCCGTCCGGCCGCCCACGCCCCTCGACGATTCACGAAGCAGGTTCGTCACGCGCTTCTCGTTTGGCGAACCTGCGCTCCTTCCTGCCGCCGGCGTCCCGGCGCCGAAGGTCGGAAGGCTCGCCGACGTCGCTCGTCGACCGTCGTACGGAGCGCAGTACCTCCGCACGCGAAGCGCGCGGAGGTACTGCCGCGGTCGACGTCGGCGAACCCTGCGACATCGCCGCCGCCGATCGGCGACGGCCGCGTTTTCGCTACGT
>DASPNK010000049.1:0-2255 GCA_035626575.1 Planctomycetota bacterium
CGTCGTAGCGGAGGATCGGCGTCAGGGCGGGCATGTCGAACATCGGCGCGACGTCGCGGCATCCGCCGCCCGACGCGACGCGACGGGTCGGCCTCAGGGCCGTGCGGCGCGCCTCTCCTGACGCCGGCGGCAGAGGGCGGCGTCGACCGAGAACAGTCCTGCGCCGGTGAACACGAGCGCAAGGAAGGGGACCATGAAGAGAATCGCGGGCTCTTTGGAAGCGCCCGCCCCCATCAGAAGCGGGTCGTTGCGGTGGGCGACGAACGCCGCGACGCCCATGGTGAAGGCGACGGCCGCGGCCGAGAAGCGCGTGGCGAGACCGATCATGACGAGGATCGCGCCGCCGAACTCCGCCGCCGTCGCGGCGTAGAAGCTGAGCTCGTGACCGATTTCGAGCGGATCGCGCCACTTCGAAAGGTCGCCGCTCTTCGCCGTCAGCACTTTGCCCCATCCGTGCGCGGCCATGAGCCCGCCGACGCCGAGCCGAAGTATGAGCAAGCCGAACGATCGAACACCGTCGCGCCGTGGGGCGTCCATGTCTGCTCCTGTCCGTGGTTCGCGGAACGACGTCGAGACGTCGTCGGCGGGTCTTAGCAACGTCTCACGCGCTCTTCGGTCTCCGTGCCTGCACCCTCATGAAACGGAGGCGGGGCCGCCCTGCGGCCCCGCATCGTGCGACGTGGCGGCGCGCCGGCGCGCCGCCGCCGGAATCACTTCTTGCGTGCGACGCCCTTCATCATGGGGACGAACGTGCCGTTCATCTCCATCGCGGAGGAGAAGGTCTTGGTGCCGTCCGCGTTGAGCGTCTGAGTTTCGCGGTACCGGACGTACTCCTTGCTGGAGGGGTCCGCCATGTTGGGGCCGGTCGTCTCGAGCGTGATCGTCTTCGTCGCTTCGTCGAGCGTGCCTTCGTACACCCACAGGTAGTCGGTCATGTTGTCGACCCAGGTGCCGACGACTTTGCCCTTCTTCGAGTCGTAGCCGATGGTCATGTGGCCCGTGAACGCCCCGCCGCCCATCTCGGCCGGCATGTCGCCCTTCATCTCGGCTTCGTACCAGTAGTCGCCGAGCATGCGCGACGTTTCGCTGCCCTTCATCTTGACGGTCTTGTCCGGCCCCATGGAGCACTCCATGTCGGACTCCCAGTTCCCCACGAGCTGCTTGAGGAACTTGTGCTCCTTCGTCACCGCCGGCGGCTTGTGCATGCCGGCATCCTGCTTTTCGTCCTGAAGTGCGAACCCGGTCACGAGCGCCGCGGCGGCGCCGACCAACGCGTACTTGAGCATGGCGATCTCCTTGCGGGGGTAACGGGTCAAGACCGGCGCGACGGCGCTTCTCGACGCATGGGCTCGCGCGCCTGCGACGTCCCGAGGTCCTATTCCCGCGCACGGTACATAGATGGGCGGACGCTCAAAGTGAATGCGACCGAGCGCTCGCAGCGGCGCGCGCGGAGTCGGTTCGGCTTTTTTGTTCTTGGCGGGCGACGCGATTCCGGCGGAGCGGCGCCGCGCGGAGGCGGCTACGCTGGCGCCGCGGCGCGCATGGATCCGCCGCAGGGGAGCAGGGAAACATGATCGTCGCCGCCATGCCGTCCGGCCGTCGGACGGCCGCGTTCGCGTGCGTTCTGGCGTGGGCCGCCGTCGGGTGCTCGTCGTCGCCGCGAACGTATCCGCACGGCCAGGTCGCGCTCCCGTTGCGGGAGATCGTGCGACTCCAGACCGACACCGTCCTGTTCGACGCGCTCGGCCGACGCCCGGACGCGCGCGAGGCGGCGGCGCGGTTCCTCACGACGCATCACGAAGAGACGCCCCTCGCCGTGCTCGTGACGTCGTGGCGCGCCGACCCGCGACTCGCGGCGCTCGCCGACCCCGAACGCGTGTTCCAGGACGCGCGCGACGACGGCGACTGGCGCCGGCGGGCCCGCGAAGCGCACCTCGACCCCGACGCGCCGCTCGAGATGGTCTTCACGGGCGGCTGGCTCGACGGCCTCGCCGACGCGCTCCGGAGGCGTTGACATGCCGACGCCCCGCATCGGCCTGGTGCTCGGCGGCGGCGGCGCGCGCGGCGCCTTCACCGCCGGCGTCGTCCATTACCTGCAGGCCGTCGAACGGATCCGTCGTTATCCGGTCGTCTCGGGCACCAGCACCGGCGCACTCGTCGGCGCGCTCGCGTGCACGGGCCAGTTCGCGCTGCTGAAGAAGCTCTACACCACGGTGCAGGCGGGGGACATCGTCAACCCGCACCTCGGGACGCTG
>DASPNK010000050.1:0-7619 GCA_035626575.1 Planctomycetota bacterium
CGCGCGGACCGCGCGACGACGCGGCGTCGCCGCGACCCGCGGTCGCTCCGTCGGTTGCGGCTCAGCCTTCGGCGAGACCGAAGCGCGCCGCGACCGCCGGCGGCGCCGGCGCGTCGCGGAAGCGAACCTGAATCTCCCGCAACCGCGGCAGCCGCGCTTCGAAGGCCGTCGAGACCGCCGGATCGAACTGCGTTCCCGCGCCTCGGCGGACGAGCGCGAGGACCTCGGCGTCGTCGAACGCCGCCTTGTAGGGGCGCTTCGACGACAACGCGTCGAAGACGTCGGCGAGGGCGGTGATGCGCGCCTCCAGCGGGATCGCGTCGCGCAGGAGGCCTTCGGGATACCCTCCCCCGTCCCACCGCTCGTGGTGGTAATTCGCGATGTTCGCCGCCATGTCGAGCAGGTCGCCGCGGTCGACGTCGCCTTGCGGAAGGGCGACGTCGCCGGAGTCCCAGGCGCGTTGAACGCCGAGCGCGTCGCTGCGAAGCAGGTCGGCGCCGATGCGCGCGTGCCCTTTCATCACTTCCCACTCCTCCGGCGTCAGCTTGCCCGGCTTGAGAAGGATCTGATCGGGGATGCCGAGCTTGCCGATGTCGTGGAGCGGCGCGGTGTGGAAGAGCGTCGCGGCGGTGCGTCGATCCACGCCCATCTCCCGCGCGATCTCCATCGCGAAGAAGCCGACGCGGACGACGTGCGATCCGGTCTCCGAATCGCGGAACTCCGCCGCCTTGCCGAGGCGCCAGATCAACTCGAGCCGCGCGGACTCGAGCTGCGCGGTCCGGCGGCGCACGGTCTCCTCCAGCTCTTCGTTGTGGCGACGCAGCTGGTCCTGGAAGTCCTTCAGCCGGAGCACGCTCCGAAGGCGCGCGACCAGGTCGGGGCCGTCCACCGGCTTGGTGAGAAGGTCGGTGGCGCCGAGATCGAGCGCGCGACGCTTGAGGTCGCGCTCGGAGGCGCCGGTGACCACGACCACCGGAAGATCGGCGGTGCGCGGGCGTCGGCGAATCTCCGAGAGCAGCGCGAACCCGTCGACGCCGGGCATATGAATGTCGGCGACGACGGCGTCGAACGGCTCGGTGTCGAGGTACGCCAGCGCGCTCGCGGCGTCGCCCGCCGTCGTCACGGTCCAACCGACGAACGGCTTCAGCAGCACGGCCATGGCGCGCCGCACCATCTCCTCGTCGTCGACCACGAGGATGCGCGCCGTGCCGATGCCGGAGACCGCGCTCGTCACGGCCTGGCTCCTGCGCCGTGCGGCGGGATGCCGGAGGCGCGCGCGGCGCATCGTCCGGGCACGAGAGAGCTTTGCGGGGCTTCGCGGGTCACGACGCTCGTCCGAACCGGACCGGCGCTCCGTCCTGAGGCACGGGCATCTCCGTCGACCGGACGCCGCGAACGGGACCGGCGTCGCCAGTGTAAGCGCAAAATCGGCGGGCAGCGCACCGGCCACGAAGCCGGCTAAACGGAAGGAAGCGTCGGCCCCGCCTCAAAAAGGACAACCGCGACGAAAAACTCGCGGACTCAACGGGTCCGGGAAGGCGCCGCCGCCGCCGCCTTTCCATCGGCGGTCGGTCCTCGGCCCGGTCGGCGGAACGCGTCCGACGGCGACCGCGCGCGCTACGGGACCACGTCGACGACGTAGGCGTCGACGACGCGGACCGTCTGCTTGCCGTAGCGGTCGTAAGGCAGCGTCATGCGGAGCTCGGGGACGTCGCGGCGCGGCATCGTGGCAAGCACCGCCTTGAGTTCGGGCGTCGGCGCGACGGCCGCCGCACCGAACCACGGCCCGTCGGAGCGCATCTCGACGACCAGCAGCTTCGCGCCGACGCCGTCGCGCGTCGTCGTGCGGAGAGCCTCGAGATCGGCCGGGGTCCGAACCCCCGCCGCGAACATGGGCGCCTGGACGTAGTAGGCGTAGGCGAACGGCAGGTTGCACCCGATCGCCCACAGGCGGCGCAGCGCGAGGTCCGGACCGAGGTCGGCGCACTCGGCGTCCGCCACGCGCCCCAGCTCGCGGAAGAACGGCGTCGCGCGTCCGCGCACGACGGCGAGCGTCATGACCAGGCTCGCCGCCGCCGCGGCGACGGGCAACGCCGCAGCCGCGACGCGCCGCACGCGACCGCCGTTCCCTGCGAGGCGCAGCGAGAGGTCTCCGACCGCGGCCGCCGCAGTCAGCCCGAACCATGTGACGAACTGCACGTGCGTCGCCGCGTGTTTCGCGAACGCGAGCGCGTTCACGACCGCCGGGAGCAGCAGCGCCGCCGCAAGCCCGCGATCGGTGCGGAACCAGCCGACGATGCCGACGGCCCCGAGCGCGAGCATCGGCCACGGGAAGCCCTCGACGAGCCGCGCCCCCACGCCTTCGAAGTACCAGCCGAGGTCGAAGCCGCGGTCGATCAATGCGGAGCGCGCCACGTCGACGGCGCCCATTCCGCGGGAGCCGCCCATCGCCGGCGCCTCCGAGGCCCAGCGTCGCCACAGGAACAGCGACGCCAGCGCGAGGGCGGCGCCGATCGCGGGCGCGGCGAGCCGACGCGCGAGCGCCGCGGGCCGGCGCGCGCCCGACACGAACGTCAGCGCGGGCAACCACCACACGAACGTCCAGTCGCACCACACGCCGACGAACGCCGCCGCCCCGACCCCGAAGACGGCGACGCCGCGCCCGCGGTCCGCCTCCCAGGCGCGCCGCTGTGCGAGGAGCATCGCGAGCCCGACGACGGCGACGACGGGGGCGTACTCCGCGACGCCGTCGAACGCGACGGCGGGGCTCAGCGACCACGCGAGCCCGCACGCCGCCGCGCGCGGGGCGCCGAACCGTCGCCACAGCAGCGCCGCGAGGAGCGCGCCCGACGCGGCGCCCGCCAGCACGAACGGCGTCCGGAGCGCGCGCTCGTCGGTCCCGAACGGAAGCGTCGCCCACGCACAGCCGGGGGGATGGTTCTGATAGACGACCGCCTCGTAGAGGTGCTGGAAGCGCGTCTTGTAGACCATCAGGCCGCGCAGCGGCGCAAACCCGTAATCGGCCCAGCTGACGGCGAAAGGCCCGAAGTAGCAGCCGAGGTTCTGCTCGTAGGGGCCGAAGGGCGCGTCGAGGTGCGGCGCGTGGACGGCGAACGTCGCCGTCAGGACGAGCAGGATCGCCGCGACGCGGCTCGCTTTCGACGTCGACATCGTCGCGCCGGGGGAACGGCGCGGCGGCTTTGTACCAAGCGCTCCGCCGACCGCGCCGGCGCGCACGATCCGGATTCGGCCGAGGTTGATTTGAACGTCCGGGGCGCCTTCCGGCACGTTGCGGTCGCGGCGCGGGGCGCCGCGCGGAGAGCCGTCTTGCCCATCCGATCCGACCCGACCGCGCGCCTTCCGGGCGCCGCGACGTTCGCCCGAGCCGCGGCCGCGCTCGTGGCGGATCGGTCGGGCGCGCGGTCGTCGTGGGTCGATCCGTACACGATCGCCTACGGCGACGAGATGTACGCCGTGCTCGCGCAGGAACGCCCGGCGACGACCGCCCTCGCCGAATACGTGCGCACGGGCGTCGAGGCGGCGGGCGCCGCGCTCGCGGCGCTCGAAGCGGTCGGCGGCGGCGCGCCGCGGCGCCTGCTCGACTTCGGCTGCGGCTTCGGGCGCGCGACGCGCTTCATGAACGCCGGCGCGGTCGCGAACGTCTCGGCGTGCGACGTGCGCCGGGACGCCGTCGCCTGGACGGCGGCGCGCGCGCCGGGACCGGTCTTCTCCGTCGACGCCGCGCCGGCCCGACCGCACGGGGCGCCCTTCGACGTCGTCTTCGCGGCCTCCGTCTTCAGCCATCTCCCGCGCGCGCGCTTCGAAGGATGGCTCGACGCGCTGCTCGATGCGCTCGCGCCCGACGGGCTGCTCGTCTTTTCCTATCTCGATCGCGGCGCCGCCGTCGCGGACGCGGACCGCGGCGGCGGCCCGTTCGCCTTCACGGCACGCAGCGAGTCGGCGGTCCTGCCCGCCGCCGAATACGGCCTGACGCAAGTCGACACCGCGTGGCTGCTCGATCGCTTCGCGTCGCGCGACGTCCCGGCGCGCGTCGCCCCGAGCGCGTTGTGGGCGCACCAGCACCTCTGCGCGGCGGGCCCCGGCGACGTCGACGCCGTCGGCCGGATCGCGGCGCGCTGCGGCGCCACCGGGGACGCGACCTTCGGGCGGGACCTCTCCGAGCGCGACGGCGCCGTGCGCCTCGCGTCGGGATGGATCGAGTGGCGAGCCTGCGGCCCGGCCCCGGTCGCGGTCGATCTCGCGTCGCCCGAGCACGTCGTCGAGGCGCTCCTCGGACCGGAGCAGCCCCCGTCGCGCGCCGGGCGTCGCCGCCGCGCGTGGACCTGGCGCGGCCCCGTGCCGGAGACCGTCCTCGGCCGAATGCCGATCGTCGCCTTCGCGCGCTGGGCCGACGGCGCGCGCCGCGCCGTGGCGGGCGGCGCGGTCGGCGAGTGACCGACGGACGCGGCCGAGGCTCCGCGGCGGCACCGTCTACTCCGCGTCGAGCCACACGAGGCTGTGCGCGTCCGACACCGTCGCGGTCCGTTCGGCCGGCGGCGAGCCGGGGATCTCGAGACGGATGCGGTAGTCGCCGAGCGGCAGGCACGCTCCGAAGTTCGGACGCACGCCGACGGTCTTCGCGACCACCGTGCCGTCCGCCGCGAGGAACGTCAGCGTCGACGCCTCCGCAAGGCGACGCGTCGCCTCGGTCTCGCCGTGAGGGAATCCCAGTTTCAAGCACTTCAGGTAGACGGTGAGCCCCGCCCCCGCACGCACCGGGACGACGAGGTCGCCGGGCGCGTCGTCGGACGCGGGCGCCGCGACGGGCTCGGAGACGAACGTCCGTCGCGGCTCCGAAAGCTCGGTGACCACGAACCGGTACGTCGCGTCGCGTCGCAGCCCCGGCGCGTCGAAGGCGCCGTCGGCGGCGACGACGAACCGGGGAAATCCCGGTCCCTGCAGGTAGGCGTAGCTCTCGCGGAACGGCGCCCCGTCGGGTTTGCGGAGGCGGCCGCGGAGTCGAGCGCCGACCTCCGCCGTGATCGCGAACTC
This sequence comes from Planctomycetota bacterium, assembly GCA_035626575.1. Classification (GTDB taxonomy): domain Bacteria; phylum Planctomycetota; family CAIWVZ01; genus DASPNK01. The sequence continues at coordinate 5,053 of DASPNK010000050.1, forward strand.
GCGCGGAAGGCCGTCGCCGTGGCGGAAGACGACCGCGTCGGGGACCGTGCAGCCGTCGACCCAGGCGCGCACCTTCCAAGTCCCGAACGGAAGGTCGGCGAGCAGGAAACGCCCCGGCGCGACCCCGACCCCCGCGAGCGCATGGAGCTTCGGTCCGCCTTCGGCTTCGACCGTCGCCTTCAGCACGCGCACGCCGTCCGCTCGACGCACCGTGACGACGAGGTCGGCGCGTCCTTCGATGCCCTCGGGCGCCGGGGCGGCCGGCGTCGGCACGACGATCTCCACGGGCTCGCGCGCGTCCGCCACGCATCGTTCCGCCGCGACGTCGGTCGACGTCGCGCCTTCGAGCACCTCGATCCGCCACGGACCGTCGGGCAGACCGTCCAGGAGGAACCGGCCGAAGCCGTCCGAGGACGTCGACGCGAGCGGGCGCGGCCGGTCGTCCGTCGCCGCATTTCGGTCAGCCGGCGCCAGGTCGTTCCGCGCGGCGCCGCGCGCGACGATCGGTCGAAACGGCGCCGCGGCTCCGTCGTCGTGACGCACCACGCCCCTCAGGGTGCGACCCCTGCGCAGCACGACGTCGATCTGCGCGGTTTCGGCGGACGGAGGGACGTCGACGCGCTGCGTCATCATCCCGGGCGCCTGGACGACGATTCTCCGAACGGTCGGATCATCCTGGTCGACGAACCGGAGAACGAGGAGGCCGTCGGCGTCGGTCGACTCTTCCGAAGGTTCGCCCTCCTGGCGGATCCGAGCCTGCAGAGGGCCGCCGTCCGGACCGCGCACGCGCACGCGGGCGAGGCTCGAAGGGTCGACGGCGATCACGAGGTCGCGGGCTTCCGCGAACGCCTCGCCTTCGAACGTCGCGACGACCTCGGTCGACGAGGCCGAGAGAGGAAGTCCCTCGCCTCCGCGCGCCAGGAGACGCACCTGAAGACCCGCGTCGTCGGCCGCGGCGCGCGGGACGCCTTCGAGGACGTAACGCCCGGAAGCGTCCGTGAGGCAGGGCGGCGGCGCCGCACCCGACCGGTGCGACCGCGACGCGAAGCCGTCGTCGGACGCGTTCCAGGTCACCGTCGCGCGCGCGACCGGCCTTCCGCGGCCGTCGACGACGCGACCGGCGACGCGGCCCGGGCGACGGCAGCGGAACGTCTTCTCGATCTCCGCGCCTTCGTCGGCGAGGTCCAGCGGATGCGCCGCATCGACGTAGCCGACCTTGCTCACGACGACGGACCCCATCCGCCGACTGCGCGGATCCGGTCCGAACATCGGCGGGAGATCGACGCCCCACGACGGCAGACCCGAGAGCCGGAACCGACCCTGCGCGTCGGTCGTCGCGCGAGCGAAGGCGACGAACGCGTACGGCGCCGCGCCGCCGAGCCCGGACGACGTCGGGAGGCCGGTCGGCGATCCCGGCCGCTCGATCAAGGCGACCGCTTCCGCGCCTTCGATCGGCGCGCCGGTCTCGGCGTCGACGACGCGGCCGTGCACGGCATGTCCCCGGACCAGGTAGAAGTCCTTGCGGAACGCGCCCGTCGCATCCCGGCGGCCCAGCGTCGAGGCGGTCGAGGGCGCATACCCGGCCGCGTCGACGTCGATGCGGCCGCCCTGCCCGAAGCCCCCGAGCCCGCCGAACCACGCGAAGGCGGCACGCCCCGCAGAATCGCACGTCGTCGTTTCCGTGACGCGGATTCCGTCGAGGCACGCCGTCGTGCGGATGCCGGCGCCGGGGACCGGACGGTCGTCGAGGTCGAGGACGCGCGCTTCCACCTGCAGCGCGTCCTCGAGATCGAGAACGACGGCCTCGCCACGCCCTATCGGACCGGCGACGCGCGGCGCCGTTCCAGGCGCGCGCGCGCACACCGCGAACGGGCCCGCCGCGTCGCCGGGATCGATCGCAAAGGCGCCTCGCGCGTCGGTCGTCCCCGAGGCGAGCGTCTCGCGGCAGACGCCGTCCTCCATCTCGATCCAGGCGGCCGCGCGATACGTGCAGAGCGCGATCGCGGCGCCGGCGAGCGGACGCCCGAACGGCCCGCGCACACGCCCGGAGACCATCCGGGTCGTCGTCGCGTCGGTAAACGTCGTGCGAAGGATCTCCGGTTCGGGCGGGCCGACCGATCGGCCCCCCGACTCCTCGACCACCTGGGCACGCCGCGCGACCGCATCGAGACGGCCGGGTTCGTCGGCCGGCCCCGCTTCGCGATGCGCGACTCCGATCCAGAGTGCGACGCCCGCAAGCGCCGCGACGACGGTCGCCGCCTTGATCTTGATCGTCACGATCCAACCTCCCGCCGCCGCCGCGAGCGCGCCGCCGTGCGACGCCTTCCAAGCCGTCTCTCCGGCGAAGCGGCGCCCCGGCGCGGACGCCGCTTTCGCTCCCGCGCAAAGCGTCGTTCCACCGGGAATCGCGAACGCCGCGCGGCGCGGATCGTCGCCTGCGAGACGGGCGCGCAGCTCGGACAGCGCGCGGCGATGGCGGGCGCGGACCGTCGACGCGGGGACGCCGTCGGCGACCGCGATCTCCTCGAACGACGCGTCGTCGAAGTAGCGCCGCAGCACGGTCGACC
>DASPNK010000051.1:0-4319 GCA_035626575.1 Planctomycetota bacterium
CCTTCGGCCTTCGTCGTCGTGGTCGCGGGAGTCTTGCCGGCGAGGACCGCGTCGACGGCGTCCTTCACGTACTCCTTCGTCACCTTCGCGTCTTTCCAGGGATCGTCGGTGAGCGCGCCGGCGTACGCGACCTTCAAGTCCTTTGCGTCGATCACGAAAAAGGCGGGCGTGACGCGCGCGTCGAAGGCGTCGGCGATCTTGTTGTCGGGGTCGAGCAGGACGAGCCACTCGACCTTCTTCGCCTTCACCTGCTCGCGGGTCTTCTTCACGTCGTCTTCGGCCTTGTTCTCCTTCTTGTTGGAGACGACGTGCACGAAGACGACGCCCTTCTCGTGGTAATCGGCGCGCAGTTTCGCGAGCCGCGATTCGGACGCGCGGGCCGCTTCGCAGTCGCGCGACCAGAAGCAGACGACGACCGCCTTCTTGTTCTCGGCGAGGCCCTTCAGGGACTGCTTGTTCCCGTCGAGGTCGGCGAGCGTGAAATCGGCGACCGTCGAGCCGGCGGCGTAGCCCTTCTGCTGCGCGACCGCGGTCGAGGCCGCGAGCGCGAACGCGAGCGCGGCGAATCGTGACGCCTTCAACATGTCGTCTCCTCGGGCGCGGCCGGCTCAGCCGCCGTGCGCCTTCTTCGCCGGATTCTCACCGGGCTTGCCCTTGCCGTCCTTCCCGTCGCCGCCGTCCTTCTTCGCGTCCTTGACGGACGCCTTCGCCTTGGCGAGGTGCGCGGCCGCGTCCTTGCGGACCTGCTCCGCCTCGTGCCGACCCTTCACGCGGACCAATTCGCCGTCGACGACGACGACCGCGCCGCCGTCCACCGCGCCCCCGCTCACCGGGCAGATCACGTTGCCGACGTCCTTCACGGTGGCGTCCGTCATCAGCGCGAGGTAACGGTCCGCGTTCTTCTTGAAGGGCTCGACGCAGTCCTTGCAGCAGACCTTGACCTCGTGGCCCTGCCACTCGACGACGACCGGCTTCGCGCCCAGCTCCCGACCCGTGACCGGGCAGGTGCGATTGTCGAGCTTCTTCGTGTCCTTGTAGGACTTCGCGTACGCCGCCTCGCCGTCCTTCTTCGCGTCGGCGACGCAGTCCTTGCAGCAGACGTGGACGCGACCCTTCGAGGTCTCGACGAACAGGCCCTGCTTGGCCTTCTTCTTCGGCATGTACCCGCACATCTCGTTGCCGAAGAAGGGGATCGTCACGACGGGGCCGGCGCCGGCGTCCTTCTTGTCCTGGGCGACGAGGAGGGCGGGGAGGAGCGCGACGGCGGCGAGGAGAGCGAGGGATTTCATGGAGACGGGGGCGTCCTTTCGGCGTGAATGTTGTCCCGGCCGGGGGCGTGCGCCAATGGCGCCCGGCCCGGCGCCCGGACGGCGGACGACCAGAATCTCAGCAAACGCCGTACTCCGCGCGGCGTCGCTCCGCCGCGCCGCCTCCGTCGTCGTTGCCCCGCGCGGATGATCGGCTTACGTCGGGCGGCGCGTGCGGTCCGTCCGCCGAGGCGTCTCCGCCGGTCGCAAACGAGTCCCCGCCGCGCGGCGCCGTCGCCCGCGGATCGCCGCCGTTACCGCGGCTCGTCCTCCGGCAACTCGACGAACCGGGGCGGGACGAGCTGCTGCGCGAGGAAGAGCCCCGCCACGATCGCGACGGCGATCAGCACGACGTTGAAGACGCCGCCGACGCCTTCGATCACCTCGCGGCGCACGAACGACGTCAGGGAGCGCAACCCGACGGCGCCCGGCACCAGCATGAGGAACCCGGGCGTCATGATCAGCGACGCCGAGCGGTCGGCGAGCCGCGACCAGGCGTTCGCGATCACGGCCACGCCGAAGGCGCCGAAGAACGCGCCCAGCTCGGCGCCCGCCGCTTCGGCGCCGAAGCGGCCGAGCGAGAATCCGAGCACGCCGCCGACGACGACGGTGACCCAGTCGCGCGGCGCCGCGCGCAGGAGCCCCGCGAACGCAAGCGGCGCGACCGCGACCGCGAACCACTCCGTCCAGCCCGGCAGGGCGCGAGGCGCCGCGTTCGCCGCCGTCGAGGGCGCCGCCACCAGGCGATCGCCGAGCGCCACGCCGAACGCCATCAGCAGGAGCGTCATCGCCGCGTGGGCGAGGCGCGCCACGCCGGAGGCGAGGTGGCGGGCGGCGAGCTCCGCGACGGCGACGGTGAGCGACAGCCCGGGCAACAGCACGATGAGCGCGGACACCACCGCCGTCGGGGCCGCGAAGCCGGGCCGGCGCCGCGCCCACTCCGCCGCCGCGGCCGACGCGACGAGCGCCGCGACGCAGGGGAACAGCCGGTCGATCCATCGCGCGCGTTCCGCCGCCCACGCCAGCGCCCCGACGAGGAGCCCGATGAACCCCGAGGCCGCGATCTCCTCGAGCCCGCCGCCGAAGACCCGCGCCGCCGCCGCCGACGCCGTCGCGCCCGCGAGGAGCATCCACGGCGCGGGAAGCCCGCGCGGAGCGTCGCGGAGGCGCGCAAGCTCGGCCCGCGTCTCGGCGATCGCCGCCGTCCCCGCGAAGTGGCGCGCGAGGATCTCCTCGGCGCGCGCGCGGCCGCCGAGGTCCGGCGCCCCCGGCGCGGTGCGCGCGATGGCGAGGCGCTGATCCCCGCGCGGGCCGAACGCGGCCTGCAGCATGGTGGGCGACGCGAAGACCTCGGCCTCGAGCCCGTGCCGGCGCGCGGCGAGGGTGACGACGCGTTCGACGGCGCCCGCCGTCCCGCCGAAGCGGTGGATCATGCGCCCCGCCTCCATCGCGAGGTCGACGACGGCGGCCGTGTCCGCCGCCTCGCCGGAGGGCGCGCCGCCGCCGGGCGCGGCGCTCACACCGGGAAGCCCGTGCGTCCCGGCGCGGCGCGCAGCGCGGCGATCTCGTCGTCGTCGAGCGCGCGGGCGGCGCCGGGAGCGAGGTCGCCCAGCGTGAGCGGGCCGAATCCGGTGCGGATCAGCGTCTCGACCTCGTGTCCGAAGTGCGCGAACTGGCGCCGGAGCTGGCGATTGCGACCCTGCCGCAGCGTCACGTCGAGCCAGGTGGAGTTCTTCCCCTGCGAGACGACCGCCGCCTCGGGCGGCAGGAAGACGTCGTCGCCGTCGCGGACGGTCTCGGTGCGAAGTCGACGCAGCGTCTCCTCCGACACCACGCCGCGCACGCGCACGCGGTACGTCTTGGGGACGTGCGTGCGCGGGTCGAGAAGCCGGTCGGCGAGCGCGTGGTCGTCGGTGAAGAGGAGGAGCCCCGCGCTCGCGTAGTCGAGGCGGCCCACCGGCGCGAGCCCGGGGACGGCGAACTCCTTGACCAGCTCGGCGACCGTCGGCCGGCCCTCGGGATCGTCGAGAGTGGTCACCAGCCCCCGCGGCTTGTTGACGACGACGAAGGTGCGCGGCTTCGCCATCGCCGCGGCGAGGTCGATCGGCGCGCCGTCGACCGACACCGCCGCGCGCCGCGGATCGACCTTGAACAGCACGTCGCGCCGCACGACGCCGTCGACCCGCACGCGACCGTCGCGGACGAGCTCCTCCGCCTTCTTGCGCGACGCGACGTTGAGCTTCGAGAGGAGCCGCGGGAGCAGGATCGGCCCCGTGGGAATCCCGCCCGACGGCGGCGCGGGAGGCGGCTTGCCCGGTCGCCGCGCGGGCGCCGCCGCGACCGCCTCGGGCGGCGGCGTCGCCGCGGCGCGCGGGCTTCGGCCCGCGAGGGCCGCCTGCACGCCGACGGGGATCGCGACGCGACGCCGCACGAAGGCCGCCGCCGCGTTGGCCGCTTCGACGGCCGCATGCGCCGCGTCGAAGAGCTCGCTCTGCATGTCGCAGCGGTCCGGCGACAGCGGGTTGAACGAGAGGCACGCCGTGGGCTTCACGTCGAACGGCAACGCGCAGCTCCGGTCCTCTTCGAGGAACGGGCAGGTGTAGCGCTTCGCGCCGTCGCCGGGCTTCAGCCGGTAGCGCTCGACGGCCGCCGCGAGGCGCGCCTCGAACTCGGCGCGGCGGGCGGCGGCCGCGCCGCGCAGGTGCTCGGCGATCCGCTCGGCCTCGGCGGGCAGGATCCGCACCGTGTTGTGCCGGTCGGTGCAGCATTCCCCGCACCGCTCGCAGGTGCGGATCGTCCGCTGCACGTCGAGGACGTGCTCCACGAGGCGACGACGGGCGGGATCCACGGACGACGGTAGCGCCGAAGCCGCCCCGGGCGCGAGGGTCGCCCGGGAGCGTCGCCCCGAGGGGAGACGTCCGCCGGTCAGAACTCGAGGAAGGAGAACACCAGCTGGACGAGCAGCGTCCAGAGGATGGCGCGGATCACGGCCCGGGTGACGGCCTGCGCGAG
>DASPNK010000052.1:0-3885 GCA_035626575.1 Planctomycetota bacterium
TTCTGACGTTCCCCGAGCAGGTGCTGAACGAGCCGCTGCTCTACACGATGGCGAAGAACTTCCAGGTCGCCTTCAACATCAAGGGGGCGATGCTCAACCAGACGCCCGCCGTGATGGCGCTGGAGCTCGACGGCGACCCCGCGGAGATCGAGCGCGCGACCGCTTTCATCGCCGGAAAAGGCGTGAAGATCGAGGTCATCAACGATCGCGCGGGAACCTGACGCGCGCGGCGTCGACGAACGGCGCATCCTTCCGCGATATGCGGTTGCGCGCGCCCTGCGCTCGCAGTTCGGCGGAGTTTTCTCGACGACCGCGGCCCGATATCCCGGATGTGCGCACGTTCAAGGCGTCGCGAGCGTGTGTCGTGATCGATACGTCGGCGCCGAAAAACTCGGCCTTGCAGCCATTGACGGGCGCTTGGGACGCATTCAACATCCCGCTCGTCGATCGGACCTGCGGTTGGGGACGGCGACACGCGACGGTCTTGACGGCCGTCCATCGTCGAGGTCGCCAAAGGGTCCGGAACGCACCAGATATAGAAGGTATCGGGTGGGTTCGTACGCTTCGGAATCTTGGAGGAGGTTAGGTACCGCATGAAGCTCTGGAACATCACGGCTGCCCTGCTGGCGGCGTCCTTCGTGACGTCGACGGCGGTCGCGCAGCAGTCGCAGGAAGAGCTCTCGAAGGAGCTCCGCGCGCTCAAGGCGCAGGTCGACTCGCAGAAGCAGGAGATCGCCGACCTGAAGGCCGGCGTCACGCAGGAAGCCTCGATCGAGACCGAGATCAACCGCCTGTCGGAGCGCCTCGCCGCTGCGACGACGGTCCACTCGGCCGCGAACAAGATCTCGTTCACCGGCGAGTTCCGCTACCGCGGTTACCTCGACCTCGGCGACGACGAGTTCGGCGACGAGCGCGACGGCTGGGGCAACAGCTCCCGCGTGCGCATCGGCTTCCTCTACGAGTTCGCCAAGAACGTCTCGGCCTACGCCGAGCTCCAGTCGAACTTCGCCTACGGCCAGAACGCCTCGACGTCGGTCCTCTACGGGGCGCCGTCCAGCGGCTTCTCGGGCGGCACGTCGGTCGAAGGCACCCCGTCCTCGAGCGAGACCGATCTCGGCCTCTATCAGGCGTGGCTCAAGGTGACGAACCTCTTCGGTCGCCCTGAGTTCTCGATGAAGGCCGGTCGTCAGGAAGTCGTGTTCGGGAACCAGTTCCAGTTCGGTAACGCCGACTGGTACAACGGGATCTCGTTCGACGGCGTCCGCTACGACTGGATGTCGGAGAACTTCGACCTGACGGCGTTCCTCCTTCGCACGTCGACCGAGGACATCAACGACTTCAACCAGTTCCCCGGCTTCGGGTCGCACGATCACGACGAGATCTACGGTCTCTACTTCGTGCTGAAGTCGATCAAGAACATCAAGGTCGACGCGTACTGGTTCTACGCCAACCTGCACGACGGCACCTCGGTGAACGGCCTGAGCGCTCCGCTCTCGCCCGGCGCCGGCGCCGGCTCGCCGACCGACTACTTCCACACCATCGGCGCGCGCTTCGGCGGCGACGTGGACGTGGCGGCCGGCCTGGATTGGAGCCTCGAGGCGGCCTACCAGTTCGGCTCGACCGACGATCCGCCGGATATCGGCGCGCTCGCGGTCGAAGGCGAAATCGGCGTGACCTTCTCGAAGGACAACCGTTTCCGCGCCTGGATCCGCGGCCTCTACGCCGAAGGTCCGGACGGCGAGGATCTCGGCTACCAGACGCTGTACCCGAACCGTCACTCGAACACGGCGAACTTCCGTGCTCGTTACGGCTGGGCCGACTTCTTCCCGATGACCAACGTCTTCGCCCTCACCGGCGGCATTCACTTCGATCCGTCCACCGACTGGACGATCGGCGCGAACCTGACGTGGGGCCAGTCGGAAGAGGACATCCTCCCCGGCATCGACGACTCGTACGGCTGGGAGATCGACGTTTGGGCCGAGTACCGCTACAGCGAGTCGCTGACGTTCAACGTCGGCGCCGCGGCGGTGTTCGCCGACGACTCGGGCGTCTTCGCCTCGGGCGGCGTCTACGACGACGACGTCAACTTCCTGGTGTGGCTGCAGGCCCGCCTGTTCTTCTGATCGCCTCCCTCTGACGATCTGAAGCTCGCGAAAGACGGGCTCGCTCCTTCCGGAGCGGGCCCGTTTTTTTTGTCGACGGCGACGCCGGCGGCGAACCGCGGACCCGCCGCGCTCGCTTGATGCTTTCGACGGGGCCCGCATATCATCCTGCGTCCTGCCCGGCCTGACGGCCGCGCTCCGTCGCGTCCCGTCCGATCCTCGAAAGCCGAACCCGCATGCCCGCCGCGACCACCCGCGCCGTCTCCTGCCCCAAGTGTCGTGCGACGTACCAGGTCGCGGGCGAATCCGGGGCCGTCACCTGCAAGAAGTGCCGGGCCGTGTTCCGCGTCGGCGCCGCCGCGCGCACCACCCAGGACAAGGCGCTCGAACGCGCCCGCAACGCAGGCGACGCGCGGACGGCGAAGCGGGCGATCATCGCCTTCGCATTCCTCGGCGTGGTGCTGGCGGTGATCGTGCTGAGCAGCGGCGACGACAAGCCGGCCGCGCCGCCGCCGCCGCCGAAGTGGTCGCCTCACGCGGCGGAGACGCCGCCGACGTCGGGAACTCCGCCGGTCGCCCCCAAGGTCGCCAAGGCCGCCGATTCGGAGCAGGAGAAGCTCGCGCGACGCTTCGTGCGCGCGTTGGCGACCGAAAACCGCGCCGAATTCGACGCGATCTTCGACTACCGCCACTACTTCAACCACGTCGCCCACGTGAACAAGTGGGACGACGCGCGTCGCTACGAACGCCAGACTCCCGAACAGCAGGCCGCGATGCGCGAAGACACGTACCAGCGCAATACGGCGCCGGATCGCGTCGAACACTTGAAGCGCCACCTCGTGCCGGAAATGGACGCGGGCAAGACGGTCCCGTCGGAAGCGAAGGTCGAGTCCGGCTCCGCGTACTTCACCTACGACTGCAAGGGCGAGGAGGGGAAGACGGCGTTCATGCTGCGCATCCACCTGCGCCCGCGCACGGACGAAGGCGCCGCCGATCCAGCCTCGTGGGTGGTCTACAACGTCGCCGAGCAGTGGCTGACGACGTCGGTGGGCCGCCCCAAGCGCGATCGCGACTTCCGCAGCGCGGAAGATCGGAAGAAGGAGGAGGAGGTCGCGGCGCGCGTCGCCAATCCGAGCGGCCTGCCGGAAGAGGCGCCGGTCGCGCAGGCGCCGCTCACGGGGACGTCGACCGCGCAGGCCGACGCCATCCGGGCCGCCGTCAAGACCATGCTCGATCCCGAAGCGTCGGGGCCGCAGGTCGCCCGCGCCCGCATGAACATCCAGGAGGCGGGCAAGGTGGCGATCCCGTTCCTGCTCAACGAGCTGGTGGGCAAGGATCACCGGGTCAACGAGGAGGATCGAAAGAACTCGGCGGTCGTCGTCCGCGAGCTGATCGAGATCACCGGCGAGCAGATCGCCTACGGACCGATGAACTCCGACCAGCCGGCCTTCGGCATGCTGCAGATGACGCCCGAAGAGCGCGAGCAGTCGGTGCGTCGCTGGTTCGGCTGGTGGAAGACCAAGGGGCCGAAGTTCGAGAAGAAGATCACGCCGCCGGAACCCGAAGACGAGGCCGAGCGCCCAGCGTCGCCGCCGCCCAAGCCGCCGAAGCGCTGACGTCCGGCGCCCGCTGCGGCGCCGCGCGACCCGAACGCCCACGCCCGCGCTGCGACCGAACGCGCGGTCTGCGAAAGGAACGCCATGGACCTTCCCGAAATCGTGTGTCCGCAGTGCGGGACCAGCTATCGGCACCCAGGCCGCGCCGGCAAGACGAAATGCCGCAA
>DASPNK010000053.1:0-2773 GCA_035626575.1 Planctomycetota bacterium
CGCCAGATCTCCTCCTGCGCGTTGTAGCAGAGGCGCATCGCGAACTTGTGGTGCAGCGCCATGAGGTCGCCCGACTCGGTGAAGCGCACGCGCGTCGCGTTGGGGAGGACGTAGGCCGCCCACTCGTCGGAGACGCCGAGGGCGCGGAGCCGGCGGGCGGCGTCGTACGAGCGGCGCATCGTCTCGTCGTAGAGGGCCTGCGCGGCCGGATCGAGTCGCACCATCTCGGGCGTCTCGTAGTCGGGCCGGTCGTCGAGGTGGGCGAGGAGGATCGGCCGCGAACCGGGCGTCATGCGGTGGCGCTGGTCCTGCGAGTCCGCGGTGTGCGACAGGCGCTTCCGGAACGTGTAATGCGGATGATGGAGCGCGCGGGCGAGCTTTGAGTGCTCGCCGACGTTCAACGCTTCTCCGAACCACGAGAGGCGCGCCGGGTCGAGCACGGCGCGAATCGCCTCGTCGTCGGAGAGGCGCTCCGGCGTGAGCCCGAGCGTCTCGCGTACGGACTCGGCGAGCACGACCTCGGCGGCGGGCTTCCAGTCGACCAGCTTCGAGACGCGACCCTCGAGCGACGCGTCGAAGCGCTCGCGGAACCGCGCGGCTTCGCCGGAGGCGCGCGCGGGCGCGAAGGCGACGAAGTGGCGCCACTCCGGCGTCTCTTCGAGCGGCACGGGATCTTCGAGCACGCGGTCGAGGAGCGGGTCGAGCGCGAGCGCGGCCTGGGCCATCGCCTCGACGACCGCGCGCGTTTCGGCCGGCGCGTCGAGCTGCTCCATGACGCGGCGGTAGCGGAAGAGCGTGAGCGCGGAGACGGTGTGATAGAGGTATGCGAACGTCGCGAGCGGGAGGACGTAGCGCGCCACCTCCTGCGTGCGCTTGGCGACGTCGGCGTCGTGCCGCTCGCGGTTCTTCCGCTTGCCGGGGAAGCGGCCGTAGAAGAGCTCGGCGGCGACGGGCTTCAGCATCGCGTCGAGCCGGTGATACGCCTCGCCCTGCGCGCGGAGCGCCTCCTCGTACACGGCCTGCGCCTCGCCGCCGAGGTCGGGGATCGTCGCCTCCTCCGGCTTCACCGCGACGTACCGCTGGCTCACCTGCTCCGAGTTGTAGAAGGGGTGGGCGTGGAGGAACGTCCACAGGAACTGCCGCGAGACGTTCTCCAGCGTGAACTGAAAGTGCGGGTGCTGGAACGTCGTGTGATGGCCCGCGCGGTAGATGCTGCGCGCGAGGCGGTCGCGGGCCAGGGCGCGCTTCTCCCGGCGCGCGTCGTCGAGACCGTCCCCGGACACCTGCGCGGGCGTCACCGGCCCCCCCGCGGAATAGCAGGTGCGCGCGGTCGCCACGGCGTTTTCGAACGGCCGTTCGAAGGCGTTCACCAGGCGGACGACGGGCGGGCGGCTGCGGACCTGGAAGGGAGGCATGGCGGCGGGGGCGCGGATGATAGCCGCGGCGGCGCGGACGTTGACCCCGTCCCTCGGGGAGGGGACGATAGCGCGCCGTGTCCGCAGCCTTCGCTCCGACCGACGAGCCGGAAGCGCCGCTCCCGGCCGGGACGGTCGTCGACGAGTACGTCGTCGAAGAGCTCTTCTCGACCGGCCCCGGCAGCGCCGTCTATCGCTCGCGTCAGCCGTCCCTCAATCGCACGGTCGCGCTCAAGCTCCTGCCGCGCGCGCGCTCCAACGACGCCCGGTGGGTGAGCCGGTTCCGGCGGAGCGCGGAGATCCTCGCCCAGATCTCGCACCCCAACATCGTGCCGGTCTACGGCGTCGGTTCGTACGCCGGCCGGGAGTTCCTCGCGATGATGTTCGTGCAGGGCGGGAAGTCGCTGGACGCCGCTTATCCCGCGCCGCAGTCCGACGCCGCGCTCGCCGGGCTCCTCAAGGCGACCGCCGACGCCGCGCGCGCGCTGCACTTCGTCCACGAGCAGGGCCTCGTGCACGGCGACGTGAAGCCCTCCAACGTGCTGGTCGCCCCCAACGGCCACGCCTATCTCATCGACTTCGACTTCGCGCGGCGACGCGGCGAAAAGGACTCGGCGGCGCCGTCCGACGACCGCGGCGACGGGTATCTCCCGCCGGAGGCCCGCGGCGCGGGCGGAGGCGACGTCGACCCGCGCGCCGACGTCTACGCCCTCGCCGCCACGCTGTACTCCTGCCTCGCCGGCGGGCCGCCGCGGCGGCGGGCGCCCATCCCGTTGGAGGAGGTGCGGCCCGATCTCCCGAAACCGCTGTGCGCGCTGGTGAAGCGATGCCTGTCGGAGGATCCCGACGCCCGCTGCCGCGACGCGGCGACGGTCGCCGAGCAGCTCGGGGAGCTGGTCGACAATCTCGGGCAGCCGGGGCCCGGCCGCGCCCTCGGGCCGTTCGACATCCGGTCCGAGGTCGGGCGCGGCGGCATGGGCGTCGTCTACCGCGCGACGCAGCAGCCCCTCGGCCGCGAGGTCGCGCTCAAGGTCCTGCCGCCGGAGTTCTCGGCGCTGCCGTCGCGCGTGAAGCGCTTCCAGCGCGAGGCGGAGGCGGTGTCGAAGCTCGACCACCCGCACATCGTCCCGATCTACGCGTTCGGCCGCGCCGCCGGGTACCACTACTTCGCGATGAAGTTCGTCCGCGGCTCCACGCTCGCGGCGATCATCGAGCGCATGCGCGGCCGGCGCCGCGAAGGGATGGGCGACGACAGCGCGTTCGCGCTGGAGTTCCCCTCGGACGACGGCGCCGCGACCGAAGGCGCGGTCCCCCCGCGCGCGGCGGTCGCGCCGGAGGCGGCGACGGCGCCCGCGGCG
>DASPNK010000054.1:0-4366 GCA_035626575.1 Planctomycetota bacterium
CGTGCCGGACCGCCGCGCTTCGCGCGCGCCGAAGCGGCGTCCCAAGGTCCGAGAAGCCCGCGGATCGCCGCGAGGGTCGGAACGGCGTCGGCCGGCGGCGTCGAACCGCGCCGGACCGGGCCGATTTTCCGTCCGCGCTCCGGCGCCCGGCGAACGCCGCCCGCGCGGAAAGGCGCGCCGGCGCCGCACCGCCGGCGCGCGACGATCATCCTGCCTTTTGAGCCAGGAGGTTCAGCGCCGAGCCCGCCTTGAACCAGGCGATCTGCTCGGCGTTGAGCGTGTGCTTGAGGGCGAACATCTCCGACGAACCGTCGGCGTGCATGAGGAGGCACGACAGCATCGACCCCGGCGCGAGGTCCTTGAGGCCGATGATCGAGATGCGGTCCGTCTCCTGGACGCGGTCGTAGTCCGCGGGATCGGCGAACGTCAGCGGCAGGACGCCCTGCTTCTTCAGGTTCGACTCATGAATGCGCGCGAACGAGCGCACCAGGATCGCCGCGGCGCCGAGGTGACGCGGCGACATCGCGGCGTGCTCGCGGCTCGAGCCTTCGCCGTAGTTCGAGTCCCCGACCACGACCCACCGCTTCCCCGCCGCCTTGTAGGCGCGCGCGACCTGGCTGAACGATGCGCCGCGGGCGCCGGTGAGCTGATTGAGGCCCTTGCCGATCTCTCCCGTGAACGCGTTCACCGCGCCGAGGAACATGTTGTCCGAGATGTTGTCGAGGTGGCCGCGGAACTTGAGCCACGGGCCCGCCGGCGAGATGTGGTCGGTCGTGCACTTGCCCTTGGCCTTGAGCAGCAGCGGGCAGTCGGTGAAGTCGGCGCCGTCCCACGGCGCGAACGGCGCGAGCAGCTGCAGGCGCTTCGACGTCGGCGCGACCGCGATCCGGACCGACGCGCCGTCTTCGGCGGGCGCCAGGTACCCCTCGAGGTCGCGCACGAACCCCTTCGCCGGCAGGTCGGGCGCCGGCTTCGGCGCGGCCAGCTTCACCGCGCCGCCGCCGTCGGTCGGCAGCGGGTCCCTGGTCGGATCGACGTCGAGCCGACCGGCGACCGCGTACGCCATCACGATCTCGGGGCTCGCGATGAAGGCGAGCGTCGCGGCGTTGCCGTCGTTGCGCGCCGGGAAGTTGCGGTTGAACGACGTGATGATCGCGTTCGGCACGCCTTCCTTGACGTCGTCGCGCTTCCACTGCCCGATGCACGGGCCGCAGGCGTTGGCGAGCACGGTCGCGCCCGCCTTCTCCATCACGCCGAGCTGCCCGTCGCGCGCGATGGTGGCGCGCACCGCTTCGGACCCCGGAGTGACCAGCAGCTTGACGCCGACCTTCGCGCCTTGCGCGAACACCTGCTCGGCGACCTCGGTGACGCGCGAGAGGTCTTCGTAGGACGAATTCGTGCACGAGCCGATGAGGGCCGACGAAAACGTCGCGGGCCAGCCCTTCTCCTTCGCCTCCGCCGCCAGCTTGCTGATCGGTCGCGCGAGGTCGGGCGTGTGCGGGCCGACGATCATCGGCTCGAGCTTCGACAGGTCGATCTCCACCACGCGGTGGAAGTACTTCTCCGGCGAGCGCTCGACTTCGTCGTCGGCGCGCAGCATGTCGGCGCGCTCCCGCGCGAGATCGGCCAGCGCGCCGCGCTCGGTGCCCGCGAGGTAACGGGCCATGGCGTCGTCGAACGGAAAGACCGAGGTGGTCGCGCCGAGTTCGGCGCCCATGTTGGCGATGGTCGCCTTGCCGGTGCAGGAGATCGTCCGCGCGCCTTCGCCGAGATACTCGACGATGCGATTGGTCCCGCCGGCCACGGTGAGGATCCCGCACAGCTCGAGGATGACGTCCTTCGGCGCGGTCCATCCGTTCATCCGGCCTTTGAGGACGACGCCGATGAGCTCGGGGTTCTTCACCTCCCACGGGAGCCCCGCCATCACGTCGACCGCGTCGGCGCCGCCGACGCCGCACGCGATCATGCCGAGGCCGCCCGCGTTCGGCGTGTGCGAGTCGGTGCCGATCATCATGCCGCCGGGGAACGCGTAGTTCTCCAGCACGACCTGGTGGATGATTCCGGAGCCCGGCCGCCAGAAACCCATGCCGAACTTCGACGACGCGGTGCGCAGGAAGTCGTAGACCTCGCGGTTCTCGTCTTCGGCCGTCTTCAGGTCCGCCGCGGCGCCGCCGAAGGCGCGGATGAGATGGTCGCAGTGCACCGTCGTCGGCGTCTGCACGCGCTTCATCCCCGACTGCGCGAACTGCAGGATCGCCATCTGCGCCGTCGCGTCCTGCATGGCGACGCGATCCGGGCGGGTCAGCAGGTAGGACTTGCCGGGCGTGAGGTCCTGCGACTCCGGCTGATCGAGGTGGCCGAACACGATCTTCTCGGCCAGCGTCATCGGACGGCCGAGCCGGCGCCGCACGACCGCGAGCCGCGCCGCCATCTTCTCGTACGCGGAGGTCACGAACGCCGGGGTCGACTCGATCGTCACGGTCATCGATGATCTCTGTTCGGCCGACGGGGAGTCAGCGCACCCGAACGCGCGTGAACCCGGCGGCGGCGAGGGCGTCGAGCGCGCGGGCCAGAGCGCGCGCCGTCAGATCGTCGTCGCCGAGCCGCACCGAGGCCTTCGACGACCGGGCGGAAACGCGCAACGCACGCAATCTGACGAAGGTGGAGCGGTCCCCCAAGGGGAAGATCGCCCCTTCCTTCTCAAGCCCGTCCGCGCGCAGGACGAACGCGGCCTCGCCCGGACCGGCTTCGTCGCCGCCCGCCTCCGCCGCGGCGTCGGCCGCCGCCCGAAGCGCGACGTCTCCGGGGGCGAGCCGCAATCCGTCCGCCAGCAGCGCAAGCCCGCCCGCGCGGTCCCCGTCCGCGAACCGACGCTCGGCGAGCGCCGCCCGCACGGCTCCGTCGAGCGGCTTCCGCGCGAGCGCACGTTCGAGGGCGCCGCGGGCTTCGTCGCGCGCGCCCGCCGCGTCGAGGAGGTCGGCGTGCGCGAGCGCGACCTCCCCTTCCGGCTCGGCGGTCGCCGCGACCCGCGTCGCCAGGCGGCGCGCGAGGTCGACCGCGCCCGAGCGGGCGGCCGCGCGCGCGATCCGACGCCACGTCGAAGGCCGCGTCGCCGCGCCCGCGCCGCCGCCTTCGCCGTCGGCGACTTCGGCGGCCAGCCGCAACACGTCGGCGTCCCGACCCGCCGCGCCGTACGCGTCGATCAACGCTTCGACGACATCGGCGCCGAGCGGCCCGCGCAACGCGCCCGTCCGGAAACGGCGCTCCGCCGCTTCGGGGGCGCCCGCCTCGACCTCGAGCCACGCGAGGGCGCGCGTCGCCGAGGCGCCCGGCGACGCGACGCGGTCGAGCGCCTCGAGCGCGGCGCGCGCCGCCGCCGCGTCGCCTGCGGCGTGGAGCGCCCTCGCCCGGAGAAGCAGGAGCGCGTGATCGCGCGGAAAGCGCCGCAGCGCCGCCGTCAGGGTCGCCGAGGCCGCTTCGACCGCGCCCGCTTCCAGCGCAGCCTCGGCTTCGCCCGCCGCGCGCGCCGGCGCAGGCGCGATCCGCCCCGCGAGGGCGAACGCCGCCTGCGCGCGGGAAAAATCCGCCGCGCGTCGGAAGGCCGCCGCCGCGGCGTCGAGCGCCTCGAGGCCGGCGTCGTCCGGAGCGGCGACCGCGAGCCACGCCTGCGCCGCCTCGGCGTCCCGTCCGGCGCGGTCCAAAGCGCGCGCCCGCGTGCGCCGCGCCAGTCGCACGAGGATCGCGTCGGCGCCCGCCGCGACCTCCGCCGCGCGGGCCGCCGCTTCGGCGCCCGCCCCGTCGCCGCGGACCAACGCGATCTCCGCACGCAGCAGCGCCGTGCGCGGATCCGACGCGGACAGCGCCGCCAGCGCCGCTTCGGCGCGCGAGGCGTCGCCCGCCGCGAGCGCCGATTCGACGGCGCGCACGGCCTCGTCGGCGCCGTGCTGCGCGGAGGCCGCTCCGAGGAGCGTCGCGAGGAGCGCCGCCGCCCGGACCGTTCGGGAAGCCGCCCTCACCGCGCGTCCCTCAGCCGGAAGACGAAGCGTCGCAGGACCGTCGCCGCCGCGGGCCGTCCGTCCTCGAGCGCCGGATCGAACCGCCACCGGCGAACGGCCTCCCCCGCCGCGCGCGCGAGCCGCGGCGACGCGGCGGACACCGTTTCGACGCGATCGACGCGGCCGTCGGCGCCGACGTGAATCCGAAGCACGACGTCCCCTTCTTCGCCGAAACGTCGCGCCTCTTCCGGGTAGGCGGGCGGGGCCCCTT
The DNA here is from genome assembly GCA_035626575.1 of Planctomycetota bacterium. Taxonomy (GTDB): domain Bacteria; phylum Planctomycetota; family CAIWVZ01; genus DASPNK01. The sequence goes on from DASPNK010000054.1 coordinate 4,267, forward strand.
CGCGCAACGCGGCGCCGCGCCCCGCGGCGCCCGGCTCGCCCGTCGCACGGCCGTTCCCCGGGGCGCCGGGCGCCGGAGCGGAGGTCCCGACCCCGCCGGG
>DASPNK010000055.1:0-4309 GCA_035626575.1 Planctomycetota bacterium
CGTCGCCGGCGTCGCCGCCGGCCGCGCGCTTCGCGGCCCACCACCAGGTCGCGGCCGCCATCGCCGCATACGCCGCCTGCGGCAGCGCCAGCGCCGACGCCGACGCGCGGCGGACGGCGAGCCAGGTCCCTGCGATCGGCAGCGCGACGCCGACGGCGAGCGCGGTCGCCCACGGGGCGCGGAACTCCTCCCAGAGGAGGCGGTGGGCTTCGATCCAGCCGCTCACGGAGGCGCTCCGAAAGGGCGCCGCACGCGGACGACCTCGAGCGCGCCGTCGCGGAAGACGAGGCGGACGGTGGCCCTTCCCGCGGCGTCGGCGTCGTGAGCGACGAGCAGCGCGGCGGCGCGCCGCCGGCCGACGTGCGCGGCGAGGGCGTCCGCCAGCCGCGCCCGTCCCGAGACGTCGACCGACGACCACGGCTCGTCGAGGACGAGCAGCGGCGCGCCGCTCGCCAGCGCCCGCGCCAGCAGCACCCGTTGGCGCTCGCCGCCGGAGAGCCGGTCGAATCGGCGCTTCATGAGCGCCTCGGCGCCCGTCGCGGTCGCCGCGGCGCGCCGTTCCGCGGAGGAGCGCGCCACCGGCGCCATCACGTCCTCCGCCGAGAACGGGAACGACGCCTCGATCCCGTCGTGCTGCGCGACGTAGGCGATCGGCGCGCGCCCCCGCGGCTCCGGCGGCCGCGTGAAGGCGCCGGCGTCGAGCGCGGCGTCGCCGACCGCGGCGCGAAGAAGCGTCGACTTCCCGACGCCGTTCGGGCCCTCCACCAGCGCGACGTCGCCGGGCTCGAGCTCGAACGACGCGCCGCGAAGCAACGCGCGACCGCCCGCCGACAGCGCGACGCCTTCCGCGCGGAGCCGCGGCGCCGTCATGCGGGGCGCGACGCGGCGCCGCCTCCCGCGTCGACGAGCGACCGCAGCAGGTGCTCGATCAGCGCGAACCAGTCGTCGAGCGGCGCCGCGCCGGTCGCGCCCGCGGGAAGCCGCAGGAGGGGGACGCCGAGCGTCTCCGCGACGCGTCGCGACGCGCCGTCGTCGAAGTAGCTCGGCGTCACGACGGCGGCGACCCGCTCCCGGCGCGCCGCCTCCAAGACCCGCGCCACATGCGCAGGACCGGGCTCGACGCCCGGCTTCGGCTCCAGATCGGCGACGACGACGAAGCCGTAACGCGCGGCGAGGTACGTCCAGGCGCCGTGGCGCACGACGAAGCGCCGCCCCTTCAGCGGCGCGGCGAGCTCCGCCCACGTCGCCGCCTTCGCGTCGAGGTCCTTTTCGAAAGCCGCCAGCCGGTCGCGATACGTCGCCGCGTGCCGCGGTCGCACGCGCGCGAAGCCCTCCGCGACGTTGCGCGCGATGAGCCGACCGCCTTCGGGGTCGAGGTGGAAGTGCGGATTGCCGCGCGCGTGGAGGTCGACGCCCGACCCTCGGTCGAGCCGCTCGGGAACCTCGAGCGGCGCGAGCCCTTTCGAGGCGTCGACGAACCCCGCGCCGCCCGGCCGGATGCGCTCGTTGCGCGACGCCTCCAGCAGCGCCGGGAGCCACGAATGTTCCAGGTCCATGCCCGACTGCAGGAGCAGGTCGGCCCGTTTCAGCTTCAGCAGGTGACTGGGGCGCGCCGAGACGCGGTGCGGGTCCTGATCGCCGCGCACGAACGCCTCGACCACGGCGTCCTTGCCGCCGATGCGGCGGGCGAACCATGCGAGGTCGGCGCTCGCCGCCGCCACCCGGACCTCCTGGGCCGCGGCGCCCGCGCCCGCCGCGACGACGATCAGAAGCGCGCGCGCGGGAAAGAACGATCGCCTCATGTCACCACTCCAGCGGATGGCCGTGGGAGCCGAGGACCGTCGTCCACTGGATCATTCCCACCCAGTACGCGTCGCCGCGAAGCTCGTCGTCGATCGCCTGGATCTGCAGGCGCAGCCGGTTCATTTCGCTCAGCTTGAAGGAGACGAAGGCGCCTCCGCCCGTCCATAGAAACCCGTCGTCGGCGGCCCTCTCCAGCCGGTCGAAGAACCCTCCCGCCGACCAGCGCCGGTCGAAGGCGTACTCCGCCCAGGCGTGAAGGCCGAAGGCGGAGACGGTCCCCGTCGTGGCCGCCGTGAACGGCGTCGCGGACGCGTCGACCGAGGCGAAGCGCTCGCGGTTGAGGAACGCCTCGACGCCCGCCGTCAACGCGTCTTCGCGGGACGGGTCTCGCCAGCGCCAGGTCGCGTCGGCGGAGAAGAGGTTCTTCCGGGTCTCGAACCGAAGCACCCCACCGACGCCGTCGTCGGCGAAGCCGACCCGCTCGGGCGCGAACAGCGCGGAGGCGCCGAGCTGCAGCACGTGGGTCTCGCCGAGATCGAGCGAGGCCGCGACGCGCGCGTGCCAGGCGAAGTTCTCCAGGCCGCGGCGTCCGACGCCGTCGGGTCCCTCGTCGTCGTGCGCATGCCCGGCGTCGGCCGCCGGGCCGGCGACGGCGTGCGAATCCGCCTCCGGATCGTCGATCACCCCGAGCGACCAGCGGACGGGGACCTCGCCGACGCCGAACCAGTGGTGCAGCTCGACGCCGAGCCCCGACGGCGACCCGCCGAGGTAGTCCTGATACACGGCGGGCTTGTCCGTGAACGGCAGCTCGTGGTCGTGCAGGGGCCCGAGCTTGCCGACGTCGCGGAAGAACCGTCCGGCCTTCAGGCGGAACACGTCGGGCAGGGCGCGGTCGAGATCGACGTACGCCTCCTCGAGCTCGACCTCGTCGGCGTTCACGTTGAGCGTCGCGAAGTACGCGGCGTAGGGATCGATCCGCCCGGCGAAGGAGATCTCGACGCCGCGGTGGAAAAAACGGTTGTGCTCGTCGAACGAGTCGTCGCGGTCGGAGACCGCCAGCACGAAATCGGCCACGACGCCGACGGCCGGGTTCCAGCGATCGTCGAACCGCCCCGCGAGCGTCGACGGTCGCGTCATCGCGCCTCCGGCGAGCAGACGGTCGACCGCGACGTCGACCTCGTCGCGCGCCGACGCCGCGCCCGCGTCGCCCGAGGCGCGCAACGCCTCGCGGAGCGTCGAAACCTCGTTCTCCAGCGCCGCGAGGCGGGCCTCGTAACGGCGCTCCAGCTCTTCCAGGCGCCTCTCGACGGGCGCCGTTTCCTGCGCATGAACGGGGACGGACAGGACCGCGGTCGAGACGACGACCGCGAGTCGCTTCAGACGACTCATGGGATTCCTCGCGACGGGACGGACGGGACGGGACGCGGCCGGACGGCCGCGACGGAGTCACCGTCGCCGAGGAGGTCCGCGGGCGTCGAACGGCGTCGGGGGCGTCGGACGCGGGGCCGCGTCCGGCGGGTCGCGTCGCTCGGCGACGGCGCGGGCGGCGGGGACCGGGGCGGCGACGTCCGTCTCCGCGACGCGGGGCGCGGCGAGGACCCGACAGGTCTCGCAGTCGTCGCCGTCGTCGTGTCCGTGTCCGTGTCCGTGGCCGCGACGTCGTTCGCCGTCGCGCCCGTCCCGGGGCTCGCACTCGCAGCCCGGCGCGCGCCGCAGATCGGCGGCATGCGTGCGCTCGTGCGCATGCCCGTGCCGCGACGGGGGGCCGTGCACGTGCGCCGCGCCGGCGAGCGCGACGAACGCCCAGGCCGCGAGGATCGCGGCGACGATGCGGGGGCGTGCGACGGACGGGATCACGGCGCGCACTGTAGTCGCTCCACCCCGGGTGCGGAAGCCTGTTGCGATTTGATTGCAAGTAATAGTGAGGTGCGTCGCCCGCGCCGGGCGGCGGCCCGTGAGCGGCGGTTATCGTCCCGCGCCGTGTTCGAGCCGCCTGGACCGACGCGCCGCGCGTTCGTCGCCGCCGCGCTCTGCGCGCCCGCGTGGCGCGCGCCGCCCGGATTCCTTCGCGACGGTCCGCCCGCCGCTTTCGTCGGCGAGGCGGTCGCGCGCGGCCATCGCGCGCGGGGCGCCGCCGAAGGGCGACGGACCCCGGACGCCGAAGCGCGCCGCGCCGTCGTGGTGATCGGCGCCGGTTTCGCCGGGCTCGCCGCCGCGCGGCGGCTGGTCGCCGAAGGCGTCGACGACGTCGAGGTGCTGGAACTCGACGACGTGGCGGGAGGCCTCGCCCAACGCCGCGTCGTCGGCGGCGTTTCGACGGGCTTCGGGCCGCAGGCGCTGGAAGCCGCCGTCGCGGAGGCCGCCGCGTCGGCGCCGTTCGGCGCGCCCGCCGATGCGATCGGATCGGCGCGCCCCGCCCGCACCCGGCGCCGCGCGGGCGGCGAGTGGACCGACGCGGCCGACGCCGCGCGGTCGCGTCTCGTCGCGGCGGCCGAAGCGCTCGCCG
>DASPNK010000056.1:0-2098 GCA_035626575.1 Planctomycetota bacterium
GACATCGACCACGAGCGTCGACCCGCGGGTCGCGGTGCGCGGCGCGTCGACCCGGTCGACCTGGATGTCGCGCTCGACGCTCTCGCTCCCGAGCCCCACGGTGAAGACCGGCACCCCCGCCGCGCGCAGCCCGAGCAGCGAGCCGCCGATCGCCTCACGGCCGTTGTCGGCGCCGTCGCTGACCAGGACGACGCCGGAGAGCGGGAGCCCGGCCAGCTCCTGGCGGACCCGCTCCAGCGCGCCGCCGAGGTCGGTCCGGCCGCCGGCGTACGTCAGCTCGGCCGGCCCGGCGACGCGCTGCGCATCGCTCGAGAAGCGGAAGAAGCGCAGCTGGAATCGATCCCCGAGCGCCCGACGCAGCGGCGCTCCCTCGGCGAAGGCGCGCTCGACGAACGCGGCGCGCGGCCCGCCCGTCTCGTCCGGGATGCGCATGCTGCGCGAGTCGTCGAGGAGGACGGCGACGAAGTTCTCTCGCGGAACGACGCTGGAGAGGCGGAGCGCCGGTCGCAGCAGGCAGAAACCCAGGAGCGCGAGCACGCCCAGACGGAGCGCGACCAGCGCGGCCCGGTCGCGGCGACGCGTCCCCGGCGCGCGGCCGTAGCTCCACGCCACCGCGACGGCCACTGCCAGGAGCGCCGCGACGACCCATGCGGCGCCGGGCGTGAGCAGGACGAAATCGCCCCGTTCGAAGACGACGGGGCGGTACTTGAAGAGGAACGCGAACAGCGATTCGAGCATCGGACCGCCGGCTCGGGAGATACGGAGTTCGGACGTCCGGTCCTTGCAGCAGCGTTCGAGGTAGGACCCGCCGTGCCCGGTCGGGGTTCCTGGAGCGGCATCGCGGAATGTCAGGAATCCGTCAGGAACTTCGTCGACCTCCGCAGGGCGTACAAGGCCCGGGGGACGACCCGCGCAACGCCCGGGCCGGACGCGGCCGGGCGCCGGACGGACGGGCCCGGTCGTCGCCCGGCGGCGCCCCGGCGGCGTGTCCTCCATTCGCGCGAGAAGCCGCCGGCGCATCGTGCGCCGGCGGCTTCTCCGCGTCGGGGGCCGCCCGGAATCAGTCGATGCTGCCGCGGATGCGCAGCGCGTACTGCCTCAGCGAATCCGCCGCCGCCGCGGGCACGTTCCCCGACCGCGTCATCGCATCGAGCTTGTTCAGGAACGCATCGATGTCGTTGACCGCCGCCGTGCGGCCGCCCGCGTTGCCGCGGTCCAGCAGCTTGCGCGCGTTCTCGAGGTTCGCCTTCAGAGCCGTGGCGTTCCCCTTCGAGATCGAGCCCGCCGCGACGAGCACCTCGATGTCGGCGATCAGGCGCGTCAGCGCGGCGCCGCCGCCCAGCACGACCACTGTCGCGGTGGCGCCGCCCGTGGCGCCGTCGTCGTCCGTCACCGCCACGGCGACCGTGTAGCTCCCCGCCGAGGCGTAGACGTTCGACAGCGTGAAGCTCGTGCCGGTCACGGGCACCGCCTGCGAGCCCGCGCCCGTGCCGTAGTCGACGGTCGCCGTATGCGTGTCGCCCGAGCCGCCGTCGGTGAACGTGCCGGTCGGCGCGTACGTCTCGCCCTCCAGCAGCGCGGCGCCGGCGAGCGTCACGACGGGCGCGGCGTTCGTCACCGTGACCGCCACGTGCACCGTGTCCGCCGCGCCGTATTCGTCGGCGACGACCAGCATCGCCGCGTACGCGCCATCGTCCGCGTAGCTGTGTGAGGCCGTGGCGCCCGACGCCGTGGCGCCGTCACCGAAGGTCCACGTGTAGGTCAGCGCGGCGCCCGCATCCGGGTCGGACCCGGCGCCCGTGAAGGAGATCGCCGTGCCCTCGACGCCCGCCGCGGTCGCGGGCGCGGTCGCCGTCGGGTAGCGGTCGTTCGCCTCTACGATCCGCTCGATCCAGTCCGGCAGCGCCGCGAGGAGGTCGAGCCCGACCGCCGCCTCGATGACGTCGACCGTCGTCGCGAACATCATCCAGTCCGTCGTGTCGACCGCCGTCGAGACGAGGTTCGGCATCCGGACGGCCAGCACCTGTACGTCCGACGTCGAATGGACGTCGTCGATGCCTTCGCCGGCGTCCATTACGACGGCGACCTTCCAGGTGTA
>DASPNK010000057.1:0-2670 GCA_035626575.1 Planctomycetota bacterium
CGACGAACGTCGCCGAGCAGAAGTCGGGATCGGCGAGGATGGCGCGCTCGTACGACTCGAGGGCGCCGTAGTCGAAACTGGTGATCGGGCCGGCGGCGGCGGCCGCGAACATGCGGCCGACCGATTCGACCTTCTGCGCGACCTGCGCTTCGATCTCCGCGCGGACGCCGCGGCCGCAGGTGAGCACCACCGCGGCGAAGGCCGCGGTCATCGACAGGCCGAGGCCCCAGACCAGCCGGTAAAGGCTGCGGCGCTGCGACGGATGCGACGCCGTGGACGGCTCGGCGATGCGGGCTTTCGACGGCCTCGACGCGGACGGGCCGTTCATTTGAGCGACTTCCAGTCGGTCATCGGCACGAGCTTGCCGCCGCGTGCGACCGTCACCCAGACGCGGTCCGACGCCTGCCGCCCGCGGCCGCGGAAACCGACCGGGTAGCCGATGCCGAGGTCGACGTCGGCGAGGTTCTCCATCGCCGCCGCGAAGCGCGGGCGATCGAGGTCGGGCCCCGCGGCGCGCAACCCTTCGACGAAGAGCCGTGCGGACAGGTAGCCTTCGAAGGCCACGTGGTTGACGTCGGCGTCGCGCCCGAGCTTCGTCAGCGCGGCGCGGAAGGACTTGGCGGCCGGCAGCTCGGATTCGAGGGGCGACGGCACGACCTGGGTGACCACCTCGCCTTCGGCGGCGGCGCCGAGATGCTCGACGAACTTCTCCGGCCCGACGAAGCTCACCGACAGGAAGATCGGGTCGTACCCCGCCTCCTTGCAGCGCTTCACGAACGCGGCGCACGGCGCGTAGGCGCCGCCGAGCACCACCGCGCGCGGGCGGGCCGCGAGGAACTTCCGCACGCCGTCGTCGACCGCCAGCGTGTTGCGCTCGTAGGTCGCCTCGCACGAAGGGCGCACGCCGAGCGCTTCGAGCGCCTTGTTCGCGCCCGCGCGGATCGTCCCGCCGTACGCGTCGTTCTGATAAAAGACGCCGACGTCGCGGACTCCGAGGCCCTTTACGAGGCCCTCGGCCATCGCCGCCGTCTCCTGCTCGTACGACGCGCGGAGGTTGAAGATCGTCTTCACGCCCGTGCGCAGCGTGGCGGCTCCGGTGAACGGGCCCACGAAGGGCGCGCCCGCGGGCTCGAACACCGGCTTGGCGGCGTTGCAGGTGGGCGTGCCGACATAGCCGAGCAGCGCGAAGACGCGGTCCCTTTCCAGCAGCGACTTGGTGTTCTCGGCGCACGGCGCCGGCTCGTAGCGATCGTCGTAGGACGTCAGCTTGAGGCGGCGGCCGTGCACGCCGCCGGCGGCGTTGACCTCGTCGAAGGCCGCCTCCACGCCGGACTTCATGCTGACGCCGAGGAACGACGCGGGGCCGGAAAGGACCGCGCTCTGGCCGACCAGAATCCGGTCCTGGGTCACGCCCTGGGCGACGGCGAGGTGCGCCGCCAGCCCGAGGCAGGCGACGATGCGCGGGAACGGCATGGCTTCTCCTTCGAGTCCGACGCATTTTTCGGACGTCGCGCGCCGAAAGATGTAGTCCGGCCCCGGCGTGTACCTTGGCGCCATGCCGAACCCCTCCCGCCGAGCCCTTCTCGACCGCTACTCCGAAGGCCCCTCCGTGCTCGAGGCGGCGCTGCGCAACGCCCCCGAGGAATGCCGTCGCTGGCGCCCCGGGCCGGGCAAGTGGTCCGTGCACGAGATCGTCGTCCACTGCGCCGACGCCGAGATGAACGCCGCGATGCGGATCCGCTACCTGCTGGCGGAGTCCTCCCCGACAATCGTCGGGTACGACCAGGACCGCTGGGCGATCGCCCTCGACTACCACGCGCAACCGTTGGACGAAGCGCTGGCGGCGATCCGCGCCGCGCGCGCGCACACCTGCGCGCTGATCCGGCGTCTGCCCGACGAAGCCTGGTCGCGCCGCGGCACGCACACCGAGTCCGGCCCCTACGACGGCGACGCCTGGCTCGGGATCTACGCGCGCCACCTCGAGGAGCACGCCGCGCAGATCGACCGCACCGCGGCGGCGTGGCGGGCGGGACGCGAGCGGGCGGCTTCCGGCTGACCGGCGCCGCGCGCCGCGGTTCAGTTCGGCGGCGGCGCGTCGCCCGGGAGGTTCGGATCGAACGGCGACGGCGGCGCGACGCCGGGGGGCGTCGGCCCGCCCGGGCCGAAGAAGGCGAACGGCATCTTCGTCGGGTCGAGCTTCTCCACGCGAAGGCTCCGCACGCCGAGCAGCTCGCCGCCGGAGAACAGCTCGAGCGTGTACACGCCCGCCGTCTTGAAGGTGACGGGAGGGAACACGAACGCGAACTCGAACTGCGGCGCCGGCAGCGGCGGAATCTGCGCCCGCACGCTGACGACGTGTTCGCCTTCCGGGTCGCGGACGGAGATCTGCACCAGAGCGCCGCCGCCGAAGTCCGAGAGGCTGACGAAGGTGACGAGCGGCGCGTGCGTCGCGGGCAGGTCGCGCACCCAGATCGCCGAGAACGTGCCGATGACGCACCACTTGCCGGTCACCGCCTGCTGAAAGGCGGAGTCGCAGAGGATCAGGGCGTTCAACTGCGGCAGCGAGGCGGGCATGGAGGGCTCCGGCCGCATGAAAGCTCCCGCGCCGGCCCGCGTCAACCGCGCGCGGCCGGACGTCGACCAAGGCGGCGCCGTATCTTCCGAGCCATG
>DASPNK010000058.1:0-4936 GCA_035626575.1 Planctomycetota bacterium
GTGCTCTACGAAACCCACCCCGCGGCGCCCGGCGCGACGCGCCACGATCTCGTGCTGTTGCGCGGCGACGGCGCGGGAGGATTCCACGCGCCCCTGATCACGCCGCAGGCCGGAGGCCTGCTGAACAACGGCGCGACGCTCCGCGCCGTCGACGTCGACGGCGACGCGATTCCCGAACTGCTCCGCGCGGGGTTCGACGGACCCGCCCTCGGCGGGAACTCCGAGGGATACGCGGCGCATCTCTTCGCCTACGCGCCCGGCGTCGGGCATCCGGGGCCCGCGCTCGCGGTGCTGCCGCGAGTCGCTTCGGTCCTGGTTTTCGACGCGGACGGCGACGGCGACCGCGACGTGCTTGCGGGCACGACGACTCCGTTCTCCGCGAACGCGACGTACTACGCGAACGGGAGCGGCGCCCTGGTCTCGCACGACGCGGCGCCGGCGATGTCGTTCACCGGCTTTCCGGTGCAATGGGGAGACCTCGACGGGGACGGCGACACCGACGTGTTCCGTCGCAATCCGTTCTTCCCTTCGACCAGCCTCTTCGTCGCGACGAACGACGGCGGCGCCCGCTTCACGACGGTCGCCGACCAGACGTCGTCGTTCTACTTCGGTCAACCGTTCGTCGTCGACTGGAACTTCGACGGGCGCGACGACCTGCTTCTGTTGCAGACGGGCGCGGCCGACGCGTGGGCGCCGTCGATCGACGGGCCGCTCGGTCCGAACTTCGGTCCTCCGATCCCGATCCCCTTCGACCTGCCGCAAGCGAACTGGACGGACCGCGTCGACCTGGATTCGGACGGCGACCTCGACCTGGTCCTGCGCTTCGCCGTCAACCAGGCGCCCGTCGCCCTGTTCGACCTCGGCGGGACATGGTCGTCGCCGACGCCGCTCGGCGCGGCGCCGGCGGCGGGCGACGTTTCGGTCGCCTACGGCGACTTCGACGGCGACGCCGACCTCGATTTCGTCAAGCGCCCGGCGACGAGTCCCATGACGCTGGGTCTGCGGCAACCGAACGGGACCTACGCCGAGTCCGCGCTGCCTGCGGCCGTTTCGGGCTCCGTCGTCGCGGCCGGAGACTTCGACGGCGACGGCGACGCCGACCTGCTCGCAGGCAAGACGCTGTGGTTCTCGACGCCGGGCGGCTTCGTCGCGGAGCCCGTGGCGCCGTTCGTCGCAACGACGGCCTTCTTCACCGTCGGTTTCGGAGTCGCCGACCTCGACGACGACGGCGACCTCGACGCATACGCCGACGGCGGGTTCTGCCGCTGGAACGGCGCCGGGTTCGGACCGTTCGAGGAGATCCCCCAATCGCCCCACGTCGGCGACGTCAACTTCGGGCTCGTCACTCGCGCGCCTTGGAAACCGATCGATCTGGATCGCGACGGCGACCTCGATGCCCTCGACTTCAACGGCGGCGCCTTTCTCAACGCGACGCGCCAGATCTACGCGGGGCGTCGAGCGCGTCCGGGCGGCACGGCGTCGGTGGTGCTCCGAGGCACGCCGAACCAGGTCGTCTTCCTCTACGGTTCGGCGCTCCGTCTCGACCCGCCCGCGCCGCTGCCGCCGTGGGGTCATGTCTTCATCGACGTCTTCACCGCGGTCGGCGTCTTCGGCGCGGTCTGCGATGCGGACGGCCGCGCCGAAGCGTTCGGATTCCTCGCGAACGACCCGGCGTTGCTCGGACTCGAGCTCCACTGGCAGGCCGCCCTGCCGGACCAGGCCGCCGTCACCGGCGTCGCGACGACGAGAGTGCTTTCGCTTTGACGCCGTCCGCGGCCCGCGCCGCCGCTCAAACTTCGCCCGCGCCGACCTCCCACGCGGTCATCAGAATGGTGTGGGTCGAGCCGAACCCCTGAGCGTTGAGCGTCATCGTGACGCTGTCGCCGGGACGGAAGACGAGCGGCGGTCGGAAACCGTCGGCGTAGTCGTCCGTCGGCATCGTGAAACTGCCGACGGGAAAATCTCCCCAGTTCACCCCGTTCACGGAGAGGCTCACCGTCGCGGGATTGCCGAGGAGCGCGTCCTGGAACCGCTCGATGACGACGCCGTAATTCGAAGGGAAGACGACGGTCGCTGGGATCCCGACCTGAATGTTGAACGGGATCCGCTTCAAACGGTCGAGGGTCAACGACGAGACGCTTTGAAGCGTTCCGGTCGTCGCATCTCCGGCGGACCCGGCCGACGGGCCGTCGAAGAACTTCCAGCCCATCGCCGCAAACAGACCGCAGGAAACCAGCACGCCGAGGACGAAGGTTCGCATGACAGCTCCTCCTGAGGGAACGTCGCGAGCCTATCAGCCGATCTCTCGAACCGCGCTTTCTCCGAGACGCACCGAACGCGCGACTGCGGCCGTCTTCGATCGTCGAATGGGAGCGCCGGGAATCGAACCCGGGACCAACGGATTAAGAACGGCCGGGGCGGCATCCGTCGCGGACGGCGACACCAACGGACAGGTGGAGAACTACTCGGGAAATCAAGCGGATCGGCGGAGCGACGGTCCCAAGCAACGCTGACGGAAGGCGACCGACGCGGACCTCAAACCGTGCAGCAATCGTGCAACGCGCCATGCTCGCTCCCCCGCTCCCGTGGGACCTACGCTTCCGGGGGGGGCCCCGGGGTGGCGCCCGGGTCGGGACCGCAGGCGAGGCCGACGGTCTTCGTCGACGCGACGTCGCGCTGCACCTCGGCCCAGCGCTTATTCCCCTCGTCGTCGCGACCGCAGAACGTCGCGTCCTGCCCGACCAGCGCGTTCGTCGCGAGCGGCTGCACGCTCGTGCGGTGCTCCGCCGCGACCCGGGCGGCGCGGCGGAGCCTGCGGCGCTTGAGCCTGCGGAGCTATGCGCATCACTGTCGCGGGGTCCCCGGCGTTCGCTGCGCACGTCCGTGCGACCTGCGGCGACCTCGTCGTCGAGGCGTCCGAGTGAAGACTCGCGCTGGTTACCACTCGGCGCTCTTACGCGCGCGCGCGAGGTCGGGCGCGCCCCGTCCGGTCCCGCCTAGAAATGTCCTCGTTCGTCCGCTAGCTTGTGTCCGCACGACGGAGACAAGCCATGCCGAACGCGGTCGCATACTCGCGAGTTTCCACGGACTCGCAGTCGGAGACGGGTTTGGGGCTTCACGCCCAACGGACGGCGATCGACGCCGCGGCGCGCCGACTTGGAGTCGACGTCGCGTCATGGCACGAAAACGCGGGAGTCTCCGGTTCGACGTCCGCCGAGGAACGCGTTGGGCTCATGGCCGCGATCGGCAATCTTCGGCGCGGCGACGTACTCTTGGTTGCGAAACGCGATCGACTCGGCCGCGACGTTGTCAACGTGGCGCTTGTCGAGCGGCTCGTCGAGAGGAAGGGCGCGCGAATCGTCTCCGCCGCTGGCGAAGGGACGGACTCCGCCGAACCGACGGCGCTCCTCATGCGCCGGATCGTCGACGCCTTTGCCGAGTACGAGCGGCTCCTCATCGGCGCACGCACAAAGGCTGCGCTCCGTGCGAAACGCGGCCGTGGCGAGCGCGCTGGGAACGTTCCGTTCGGCTACGTCGCGGACGCCGCAGGACGGCTCACGGCGCACGCGGACGAACAACGCGTCCTATCGTTCATGCGGGAGCGCCGCACCGCTGGCGACTCGCTCCGCGCCGATGCGGCGGCGCTCGACGCAGCGGGCGTCCGGCCGCGCGGCGGCGGACGTTGGTACGCAGAGACTGTTCGGTCGGCGCTCGCGCACTCCGCGGCAGGCGCGGCGTAGGGCGGCGCTTGACAACGACCGTGCGGTCGTTGACGAGGGGTCTTGGGCTCAATCTTCGACCTTTCTGCCGAAGATCATGCCGAGCGACTTTGGCGCGACCGCTACCGGCGTACCGATCGCCGATACCGTGAGCTTCGCCACAACCGTGCCGTCGATCACGATGCAGGGCGGGTCGCCGAACTCGTTGAATGGCGAGTATCGTCCGAACGTCGATCCGTACTTACCGAACTGGTTCCAGATCGACCGACCGGAGAACTCGGATCCGAATGCCCCTAGGCTGTTCACGAAGGATTCGCTCTCGAAGTCGGTCGTCACCGTGCCGAGACGTTCGCCGTCCGCCGCAACGAGGACCGCTCCGTCGAGGGCCGCTCGGACGCGCCGCCTCGCACGTCGCATCACGATTTCGGCCTCGCGAAACTTGATGAGCGCGTCGAGCGCCTCCGCGGCCCGGCTTGAACTTGTGCGCTCGGACGCTGCCTTCTTCGCAAGTTCGAGCGCCTCGACGGCCAGTGACTCAAGCCGTTGCTCAATCTCCTCTCGCTTCTTTTCTTCGTTTCGAAGTACGTCGCGAGTCTCCCCGAGAGCGGATGGACGCGACTCGGTCGCAGGGCGCGAATCCTGCCCAAATGAGCACGGCGACGAGGCTGCACACGCGAGTGCGACTGCGCAGACGGTGAGCCGAAACCTCGCACTCAGAAGCTCGTGCGGCGATGGTTGGGTTCCCATCGCTGACGGCGGCGCCTTCTTAGTCTCCATCTGTAGGCTTCTCGTCATGACAAGGCGGACCCTACACGACGGACGCTCACAACTGCAACGTCGCGGGGCGACGGAGGCAGGGTGCGGGGCTTCCGAGGGGCTCGACGGTTCCTCCACCCCCATGGGACTACTTACCGCGCGCGGCGTTCCTCCGTCGCGAAACGCCGTCGATTCCGTCGGAAGATCCTCAGCGTCATATAGACATGTTTCAATATGTATCGCTACGCTTTCAGAACTAGTGTTCCTTCAAAGTTCCTGACGCATGAGAACTCCGAACCCGGGCGCGCCTTCCTTCTCTGCGATTGCGCGCCGTGAGCCGGGGACCGGGTAGAGGTCGCATCGTTCGGACAACCACACGCGGCGGCGCACTCGCCCACCGAGGGGAATGGTTGGGGTCGGACGGCATCAAACACCGCCGGGTTCTGTCGACGGACCGTCGG
>DASPNK010000059.1:0-2429 GCA_035626575.1 Planctomycetota bacterium
CGCCGAGCTGATCGAGAACAACGTCGACTTCGACCTGCTGAAAGAGGCGTCGGACCGCTCGCTGCTCGTCCTCAACGCCGTCGACCTCGCGACGGGCGACGTCGTCCGTTACGACAACCGTCGGCACGGCCCCGCGACGCTGAAGAAGGCGCTGCTCGCGTCGTCGAGCGAGCCGGTGTTCATGGATCCGGTGCAGATCGGCGACCGGACGCTGGTCGACGGCGGCGTGCGCGACCTCGTGCCGCTCGCGGCCGCCTTCGAAAGCGGCGTCGAGGTCGACGCCATGGTCGTGATCGTCACGAACCCGCTCGAGGCCGAGCGCCTGACGGCGCCGCCGTCGAGCGGGCTCGACATCCTCGGCCGCACGGTGGAGATCCTGCTCGCCGAAACGGGACTGAACGACCTTTGTCTCGCCCAGACGCTCAACGCGCTGGTCCGGGTGGCGCGGAACGCGCGCGACGCGGGTCTCGACGACGCCGTGCTGTTCGAAGGCGTCGACGCCTCCTATGCGGAGGCGGTCGACGACCTGCGCTCGGTACCGATCGTGCCGGTGGCGCCGCGCGAGCGTCTCGAGCTCGATTCGCTCGACTTCGAGCCGGGCGCCATGAGCCGGCTGTTCGACCTCGGCGTCGAGCGCGGCCGACAAGTCCTCGCGCCGCTCCTCGCGGACTGGCCGCCGCCGATCTTCGAGCTGTGAGCGGGCGCCGCGGTCAGGACGGCCGCGCGCCTTCGCGCCGCAGCAGCTCCGCTTTGCGCGCCGCGCCCCACCGATACCCGGCGAGCCGGCCGTCGCCGCGGACGACGCGGTGGCAGGGCGTGAGCACCGCGAGAGGGTTGCCCGCGCAGGCGCGGGCGACCGCGCGTGCGGCCCCCGGCGCGTCAAGACGCGCGGCGACTTCGGCGTAGGTCCGCGTCGCGCCCCGCGGGATTCGCCGCAGCTCGGCCCATACGCGGGCCTGGAACGCCGTCGCACGCACGTCGAGGGGGAGATCCGCGGCCGCGACCGGATCGTCGAACGCGGCGACCGCCGCCGCCGCGAGCCGCCGCGCGTCGCGCCCGCCCTTCTCGAAGGTCGCCTTCGGGAACCGTGCACGCAGCGCCGCGAGCGCCGCGTCGGCGTCGTCGGCGAGTTCGACGGCGCACAACCCGCGCGTCGTCGCCGCGGCGAGCGCGACGCCGTACGCGCACCGCCGCACGCTCCAACGGATCACGGCGCCGGCGCCGCCGGCGCGGAAGGTCGCAGGCGGCATGCCGAGCGCCGTCCCCGCCGCGGCGTACATGCGGCCCGGCGAGCGATACCCCGCCCGCAGACCCGCGCCGAGCACGTCGTCGCCGCGCGCGAGCGCGGATCGCAGCCGGGACGCGCGGGCCGCCGCGGCGAACGCGTGCGGCGCGACGCCGACCGTCGCTTGGAACCGCCGCCGCAGGTAGGTCGCGCCGACGCCGAGGCGGGCGGCGAGGTCCGACCATCGCGGCGCGTCGTCGGACGCGAGCAGGTCGCAGGCGCGCCGGACCGCCGCGTCGACGCGCGCGCGGGGATCGTCGGCCGCCGGCCGGCAGCGCCGGCACGCGCGGAAACCGGCGGCCTCCGCCGCCGCGGCGTCGTCGAAAAAGCGAACGCGGTCGGGTCGCGGGCGCCGCGACGGACAGGAGGGACGGCAATACACGCCGGTCGACGTCACGGCGAAGACGAAGCGCCCGTCGGCGCGCCGATCGCGCGTCGCGATCGCCCGCCGGCGCGCGGCGTCGCCGGCGAACGTCGCGGCGCCGGCGGCGGCGCGCGGCTTTGACCTGCCGATCACGGACGGAGAAGAGAAGGCGTTCATGGCGAGGAGCCTGCGATGGGAGCGCGACCGGGGGAACTTACGGCTCGCCGTTCCCGGCCTCTTCCCGTTTTCGACCCTCGAATCCCGACGCCGTGCGCGACCTTCTGCGCGCCATGTCCGCCGGAAACCGACGATGCGGGGCCGTCGCGGCGCTCCGCGCCGCGCGCGGGCCTCCGCGGTCCTCGTCTTGCACCGCGGCGCGTGGAATCGGCGCCGACATGCCCCGCGAGGACCGCGGAGCGACGTGCCGAGGGGGCGCAGCCCCCGAGGACGCGCCCGCATCGTCGATCGACGAGCGACGCGTTGCGGCGCCTTGCGCGGACACCGGTTCGCCGACGCCCGCGGGGAGTCGACGATGCGGGGCCGTCGCGGCGCTGCGCGCCGCGCGCGGGCCTCCGCGGTCCTCGTCTTGCACCGCGGCGAGGGAGAACCCGTGCCGTGCCCCGCGAGGACCGCGGAGCGACGTGCCGAGGGGGCGCAGCTCCCGAGGACGCGCCCGCATCGTCGATCGGCGAGCGACGCGTTGCGGCGCCGTGCGCCGGGCACCGGTTCGCCGACGCCCGCGGGGAGTCGACGATGCGGGGCCGTCGCGGCGCTGCGCGC
>DASPNK010000060.1:0-3343 GCA_035626575.1 Planctomycetota bacterium
GTACGCGCTGATCTCCGACCTTCACTCGAACCTCGAAGCCCTGACGGCGGTCTTCGCCGACATGGCGGGGTTCAAGGTCGACCAGGTGTACTGCCTCGGCGACGTGGTCGGTTACGGGCCCAACCCGCGCGAGTGCCTCGACCTCGTCAAGGAGAAGTGCGCCTGGACGTTGCTGGGGAACCACGAGGAGGGGCTCCTTCAGGAGAGCTTCGGCGCCGACTTCAACGAGCGCGCGCGCCGCGCCCTCGACTGGACGCGCGAGACCCTCAGCTCGCCGACGTTCCCCAAAGAGAAGAACTACGCGTTCTGGTCGCAGATCGACGCCTTCGAGGCGACGCGGCGCACCGACGACGCGATGTTCGTCCACGGATCGCCCCGCGATCCGGTGCGCGAGTACGTGATGCCGCAGGACGCGGCCAACGCGTCGATGATGGCCGACGTCTTCGCGAAGATCGATCGGCCCGTGTGCTTCGCGGGCCACACCCACGTGCCCGGCGTGTTCACGCCGGACGGGGGATTCCGCCACCAGTCGGAACTGCCCGAGACGGTGAAGCTGCCGCCGAAGAGCTTCATCAACGTCGGCTCGGCGGGCCAGCCGCGCGACGGCGACAACCGCGCCTGCTACCTGCTCGTCGACGGCGACGCGGTGCGCTTCCGGCGGGTCCCGTACGACCTCGTCACCACGATGCGCAAGATCAAGGCGACGCCGCAGCTCGACGACTTCCTCGCGGCGCGCCTCAAAGTCGGGAAATGACCCGCGACGACTCCGCCGGCCGGCGGCGGCGTGCGGCCCGACGACCTTCGTTTTAGGCGGACCATGGAAAAACGACGCACGACGCTGGCGATCGCGCTGGCGTTCGCCTTCCTCCTGGTGTGGCAGACGTGGATCGCGCCGAGGTTCCGTCCGCCGCCTCCGCCGAAGGTCGAGCCGGTCGCCGAGTCGCGGCCGATCCCGGAGACCTCGCCGTCGACGCCGTCGTCGACCCGTCCGTCCGCCCTCGCGCGGCCTTACGTCGAATCGACCGACGTCGTGCGCCCGGAGCTGACGAACGAACATCTGCGGCTGACGTTCAGCAACGTCGGCGGCGTGCTCGAGTCGGCGAAGCTCCTCGGCCACCGCCGCATGGCCGGGAGCGACGAGCCGCTCGAGCTCCTCAAGCGCTACCGCGACGCGGCGCGGGCCCTCGAGCTGCGCGCGTTCAACGACGCGACGGCGTACCTCCACGAGCAGCCTTGGAAGGTCTCCGCTTCCGACGCGCGCTCGGTGGAGTTCACGCTCGAGCCCGGCGTGGGGACGTTCGACCGCCCCTACCGCCTCGTGAAGCGCGTCTCGCTCGCGCCCGACGCCCCGGTCGCCGAGGTCGTGGTGCGGCTCGAGGCGCTCGACGCGTCGGCGCGCCGCGGAGCGCCGTTCGAGCTCAAGCTTCGCTTCACGCCGTCGGGCGGCCTCACGGTCGACAGCGAGGCCTACGGCGCCGAGGATCTGCAGTGGCTCTCCTCCGCCCACTTCGCCGTCGAGCCGAACGGCAAGGAGAACTACAAGGAGATCACGCTGGCGGAGGTCGAGAAATTCGACGCCGCCGACCGCAACGCCGAGGGCCTGCGCTCGAAGCGGTTCTCCCTCGCCGGGTCGCGCCGATACGTCGCCGACCTCAACAGCTACTTCGGCGTCTTCGCCGCGATCACCGAGATGCCGAGCGCGGAGACGTCGGTGTCGGTCGTCGGCGTGCAGGATCCCGACGCCCTCGGCGAGCGCGCCGGGCATCCGGTGCGCACGCGGAGCGACGTCGAGTTCGGCCTCGCCGCCCGGCAGGGCGAGGCGCCCGCGGAGGCGAAGTTCACCCTCTACTTCGGCCCCAAGGACGAAAGCGTCCTCGAACGGATCTTTACCGGCGACCGCGCCGCGCTGGGCGAGGACTTCAGCCGCACCTACCGCCACGCGCTGGGGTTCTTCGGCTTCGTTGCGCGCGCCGTCCTCTGGCTCCTCAACGCGCTCCACTCCGTCGTCGGCAACTGGGGCTGGGCCATCGTGCTGATGACCCTCTGCGTGCGCATCCTGCTCTTCCCGATCAACCGGAAGTCGCAGGCGGGCATGCTCCGGCACCAGGAGTCGATGGCCCGCATCAAGCCCAAGATCGACGCCTTGAAGGCGAAGTACGGCGACGACCGCGCGGCGTTCGGACGCGCGCAGATGGAGCTGATGCGCGCCGAGAAGGTGCCGATGATGCCCCTCGGCGGCTGCCTGCCGATATTCCTTCAGATGCCGATCTTCTTCGGCCTCTTCACCGCGCTCCGGTCGACCATCGACCTCCGCCAGGCGTCGTTCCTCTGGGCGAAGGACCTCTCCCAGCCCGATCACCTGATCCGGTTCGACACGCCGGTCCCGAACCCGCTCACGTGGCTCGCGTCCAAGGCGGGCGTCTGCTGCTGCATGCCGCCCGGCTCGTCGTTGTTCATCTCCGGGCTGCACCTCTTCCCGCTGCTCATGACCGCGGCGTGGGTGCTGCAGACGACCTTCGCGCCGAAGCCCGCCAACGAGACGCCGGAAGCGGCGCAGCAGCGGAAGATGATGCTGGTCATGCCGTTCGTCTTCGGCCTGACGATGTACGGCTACGGCGCCGCGCTGTCGCTCTACTGGCTCACCTCGTCGCTCGTCGGCATGGTCGAGTCCCGCATCATCAAGCGTCAGCTTCGGAAAAAGGGCGTCGCGGTGGCGAACGCGGGCCCGCCCGCGCGCCGCTGACCCGACGCGATGGCCGCGCCGGGCCGTGATTCCGGCCGCGACGCGATCGCGGCGATCGCCGTGCCCCGCGGCGCGGCGCGGCGCGGCGTGGTGCGCGTCTCCGGCGCCGGCGCGTTCGAAGCCGTCGCTGCGCGCTCGGGCGACGCGGTGTTCGCCGCGCGCCGCGCCGGTAGGCCGACCGCCGTGCGGGCGCGGTGGGTCCTTGCTCTCTCCGACGCGCCGCAAGCGCTCGCGCGCCTCGCCGCGGCGCTCGGCCCGGCCGCGGAGATCGACGTCGACCTGTGGGCTTTTCCCGCACCCCGCAGCTACACCGGCGACGACCTCGTCGAAGTCCACGCGCCCGGCGATCCGCAGACGCTCGATCTGATCCTGCGCGGCCTCCTCGCGGCGGGCGCGCGGCCCGCCGCGGCGGGGGAGTTCACGCGCCGCGCCGCCGAATCCGGGCGCCTCGATCTCACGCGCGCCGAAGCCGTCGCCGCCCTGATCCGCGCGCGCGACGACGCCGAGCGACGGCGCGCTCTGGCGCTGCTCGAAGGCGGCCTCGCGCGCGAGACGCAGGCGTTCGTCGATCGGCTGGTCGCGCTTCTCGCGCCGCTGGAG
>DASPNK010000061.1:0-3286 GCA_035626575.1 Planctomycetota bacterium
GCCGCCGCGGCGACGCCGTTCCTGCGCCTCGACGGCCGGAACGCCGCGCGATGAACGCGCGCGCGTCGGCGATCCTCGGGGCGGCGGTCGCGGTCGTCGCGACCTCGGCGTTCTGCGCGATCTTCCTCCGCCCGCCGTCGCCGCTGGAGCGGCTGGAGACGTTCCCCGCGGCCGTCGCCGCGATGCTGGCCGAAGGCGACTTCGACGCGGTGCGGGAGCGGCTCTCCCCGCAGTTCACCTTCAACGGGCTCGAGCGCGAGATCGCGCTCGGCGTCGCTGCCCGCGAGCGCGCGTCGGGCCGCTTCTTCCCGGCCGTCGCCCATGTGGAGACGGTCGCCTTCGGGGACGACCGCTGGAACGCCGTGATCTACGGCGTGCTCATCCAGGGCGACCCGGCCGTGACGCGGGCGCCGTCGACGCGCGCCGTGCGGGTCGAAGCCGTCGTCGAGCGCGACGGCGACTCGTTCCGCTTCGTCGAAGCGCGGATCCCTTAAGCGCGCCGCCCGCGGTCAGCGGGCGATGAGGACCGAGCACGGGGCGATGCGCGCGACACGCTCCGCCACCGAGCCGAGCAGCAGGTGCTTCAGGCCTTTGCGGCCGTGCGTGCCCACGACGACGAGGTCGGCCCCGCAGTTCTGCGCTTCGGCGGCGATGACGTCGGCGGGCGGGCCGCGGCGCACCGCGATCTCGACGTCGGGCGTCGGACCGCCGGCGCACGCCGCGTCGAACTGTTTCCGCAGGGCGTCGCGGCAGGCCGCCGTCTCCTGCTCCACCACCTTCTCGAAAACGTCGACTTCCGGCGGGGTGAGCGCGGTGAGCCACGGCCGCGCTTCGCGGAACGGCTCGATGACGTGCTCGAGGTGCAGGCGCGCCCCGGAGGCGCGGGCCATCTCCACCGCGATCTTCAGGGCGGGAAGCGTCCACTCGGTGAGGTCGCTGGCGACGAGGATGCGCCGATACATGGAGGTTCTCCGGCCTCCGGCGCGCGCGACCCGAAGCGGGCTACGGCGCCAGGGCGAGCATGCGATCGAGGGCGAGCTTCGCCTCGATCTTCGTCTGCGGATCGACCGACACGCGGTTGACCACGTGGCCTTCGACGAGGTTGTCGAGGGTCCACAGGAGGTGCGGCGGGTCGATGCGGTACATCGTCGAGCAGAGGCAGTTGATGCCCGACAGCGACAGCACCGTCTTGTCGGGGTTGCGGCGGGCGAGGCGCGACACGAGGTTGATCTCGGTGCCGATCGCCCAGATCGAGCCCGCGGGCGCGGCCTCGACCGTCTTGATGATCTTCTCGGTCGAGCCCCAGAGGTCGGCCTTGTCGACCACCGCCTTCACGCACTCGGGGTGCACCATCACCGTGACGCCGGGATGACGCGCGCGCACCTGGTCGACGTGCTCGGCCAGGAACTTGGTGTGCACCGAGCAGTGGCCCTTCCAGAGGATGATCCGCGCCTCGTCGGCGCCGTTGATGAAGTTCTCCTCGGGCAGCGCGTGGGGATCCCACAGCGCCATGTTCTCGAGCGGGATGCCGAGCGTCGCCGACACGTTGCGGCCGAGGTGCTGGTCCGGCAGGAAGAGCAGGCGCCGCTTCTGCGACAGCGCCCAGGGGATGACTTTCGTCGCGTTCGACGACGTGCAGACGGCGCCGCCGCGGCGCCCGCAGAACGCCTTGATCGCCGCCGACGAGTTCATGTAGGTGATCGGCAGCAGGTCGTCGCGCCCGCCCGCGGTCAGCTCCGCCCACGCCGTCTCGACCTGGTCGAGGTTGGCCATGTCGGCCATCGAGCAGCCGGCGGCGAGGTCGGGCAGGATCACCTGCTGATGCGGCGCGGCGAGGATGTCGGCCGACTCGGCCATGAAGTGCACGCCGAGGAAGACGATTTAGTCGGCGTCGGGCCGCGAGGCGCCGTCTTTCGCCAGCTTGAAGGAGTCGCCGATGAAGTCGGCGAAGCGCACCACCTCCTCCACCTGGTAGTGGTGGCCGAGGATGACGAGCCGCCGCCCCAGCTGCGCCCGGCGCTCGGCGATCCGCTCGGCGAGCTCGGACGCCGGCGTCTCGACGTAGCTCGCGTCGAAAGGAATCGCGACGTTCGGCATGGGCCCGCTCCTCGGCGCGCCCGGTCGCGCGCGTCGCAAAGTAGCAGGGGAGGGGCGTCCCCTGCACCCTTCAGTACGCACGGCGCGCGACGGCGTCGGGCCTGCGCATAGAATCCTTTTCCCATGATCGAGTTGAACGGGCGCGTGGCCGTGGTGACGGGCGGAAGCCGGGGGATCGGCTGGGCGGTGAGCCAGCGGCTGGCGCAGGCCGGGGCGGAGGTGGCGATCCTCTACCGCCGGGACGACCAGGCGGCCGAAGAGGCGGTCCGCACGCTGCGCGACGGCGGCGCCGAGGCCGAGGCGTTCCGGTGCGACGTCGGCGACGAGGCGGAGGTGACCGCGACGATCGCCGACGTCGTCGGGCGGTTCGGCCGCGTCGACGTGCTGGTGAACAACGCGGGCGTCTGGCGCCGCGCGCCGCTCCTCGAGACGACCGGCCGCGAGCTGGACCTGATCTTCCGCGTCAACCTCAACGGCGCGTTCTTCCTCGCCCGCGAATGCGCGCGCGACATGCTCACGCGGAGCTGGGGGCGCATCATCCAGATCGGCTCCGCCGCGGGCGTCCGCGGCGAGCCCGAGCACGCGCACTACGCGGCGTCGAAGGGGGCGCTCTTCGCGATGTCCCGCTCGCTCGTCGGGGAGCTGTCGCCGCGCGGAGTGACGGTGAACGTCGTTTCGCCCGGATGGGTCAACACCGACATGACCGAAGCCGTGTTGACGCCGGAGAAGCTCCACGAAGTGACGAGCGGGATCCCCACCGGCCGCCTCACGCTCGGCGTCGACGTCGCGAACGCCGTCGCCTTCCTCGCTTCGCCGCTGGCCGACCAGATCACCGGGGCGAACCTCGACGTCAACGGCGGCGCGGTCTTCTCCTGACCGCGCCGCGCGACGCCGGCCGACGCGGGCCTACTGCAGCGTGACGGTCGCGACGTTCGTGTTGGCGGTCGCCGCGAGCCAGGCCGGGATGTACGTCGTCGTGACGCCGTAGACCGTCAGGCCTGCGAACGTCGGCGGCAGCCCCGTGAGCGCGAAGGTCGCGTCGCCGGACCCGTCGAGGAACCCGACGAACGGCGGCGCCTGGCTCACGTACTGCGCGAACAACTCGTCGACCGACACATGGAGGCCGGCCCACCATCCCGTCCCCGGCGCCACGCCGTTGTACGGATCCAGCGTGAGCGCGGTGAAGGAC
>DASPNK010000062.1:0-2063 GCA_035626575.1 Planctomycetota bacterium
GGCGGCGGCGGCGGCGGTGGCGGCGGCCCCGGCGGCGGACGTCGTCGCATGGGCGGCGGCGGCGGCGGCGGCTGATCGCCCATCTCCGAAGCGACGAGCCGCGCGCCCTCCGGGCGCGGCTCCGGCGGGCTCGGACGCGCAGGCGGCCGGGCCCGCTTCGCTTTGCGGAAGCTCGCTCCGCGCAGGGCCGTTTCTTCCGGCGGGGGGCGGCCGCTGCTACCTTCCGACCTCAAAACCGCGGCGTTTTCCCCGGAAGTCTTCGAGGGTCAAGCCGCGCCCACGGAGACTCCCCGGCATGTGCGGATTCATCGGCATCATCGGCAGCGACGCCCCCGCCGTGGGGCAGCTCTATGACGGCCTGATCGCGCTCCAGCATCGGGGGCAGGACGCCGCGGGCATCGCGACCTTCGACTACCGCTTCCATCTCAAGAAGGGCGAAGGGCTCGTTCGCGACGCGTTCCGCCAGAAGAACATGGATCGCCTGCTCGGCACGTGCGGCGTCGCCCATGTGCGCTATCCGACGGTCGGAGCGGGCACGGTCGAAGACGCGCAGCCGTTCATCGTGCACAGCCCGGTGGGCATCGCGATGGCCCACAACGGCAACGTCACCAACTACCGGGCGGTGAAGGAGAACCTTCGCGCGCAGCGCCGCCGACACGTCGACTCCGACTGCGACGTCGAGATCATCCTCAACGTCTTCGCCGACGAGCTGGAGATCCAGCTGTCGAAGACGCCGAACGGTCGCGATCTGACGGCCGACGTGGTGTTCGCCGCCGTGAGCCGCGTCCACCGCGAGGTGCAGGGCGCGTATTCGGTCGTCGCCTACCTCGCCGGCTACGGCATGGTGTGTTTCCGCGACCCCTACGGGATCAAGCCGGCGATTATGGGGACCCGCGCCGAGCCCAGCGGCCGCAACGCCTGGTGCTTCGCGTCGGAGTCGGTGGCGCTCGACCTCCTCGGCTTCTCGGTGACGCGCGACCTGCTCGCGGGCGAGTGCGTCTACGTCACGGACAAAGGCGAAATGCACGCGCGCGTTCTGACGCCTGCGCCCCATCGCCCCTGCATCTTCGAGTGGATCTACTTCGCGCGACCCGACTCGATCATCGACGAGATGAGCGTGTACCGCACGCAGCTCCTCCTCGGCGAGGCGCTGGCGCAGCAGATCCTCCAGGCCGGCATCCGCATCGATGCGGTGATCCCCGTTCCCGACTCGGCGCGCGCGGCGTCGACCGGTCTCGCCCAGAAGCTTCGCGTGCCGTACCGCGAGGGGTTCGTGAAGAACCGCTACATCGGGCGCACGTTCATCATGCCCGGCCAGGAGCAGCGCAAGGCGGGGCTCCGACACAAGCTGAACGCCGTGCGCTCGGAGTTCGACGGCCGCGACGTGCTGATCGTCGACGACTCGATCGTGCGCGGCAACACGTCGAAAGAGATCGTGGCGATGGCGCGGCGCGCGGGCGCGCGCAAGGTCTACCTCGCCTCCTACTCGGCGCCGATCAAGCACCCCTGCGTGTACGGCATCGACATGTCGACGCGGAAGGAACTGCTGGCCCGCGAGCGCAGCGACGCCGAGATCGCGAAGGAGATCGGCGCCGACATGGTCTTCTATCAGGCCGTCTCCGACATGAACGAGGCGGTGCGCGGCGCGGGCGGCAAGGTCGACGCGTTCTGCAACGCCTGCTTCACCGGGAAGTACCCCACGCCCGACGTCACCGAAGACGTCCTGCTCGAAATCGAGCGCGACCGCGCGGCGGTGCGCTGAAACCATGTCGAGTCGGACGTCGGCGGACATCGAAGCCGACGTCACGTTCTTCGCGGCGCGCGACGGCGGGCGCGGCGGCGCCGTGCTGCGATTCCCGACGTCGCCGAGGCGGACCCGGGGGACACGGTGCGCGCGCACCTCGTCTTGTCCTTCGTCGACGTCCGGCGGAACGCGCTGACGCCGGGCGACGTGCTCGGCGCAGAGTCGGTCGGTCGCCCGGCGTCGGCTCGCCGACGATCGTCGCGCGTCGGACATCCCGTCCGCGCTGCAGACCGACGATGCGGGCGCGTCCTCGGGGGCT
>DASPNK010000063.1:0-2987 GCA_035626575.1 Planctomycetota bacterium
CGGCTCCGCGCGACGAAAAGGGCGAGACGCCGCGCGGGCGCGGGCCGGCGCGCCGGCCCGGGCCGCCGTAACGGAGAAGGGACGCCATGGACCTCGACCGCACCCTTCGCACCATCGCCGAGTCCGTGCGGGAGGACTTCCGCGCGCGGAACGCGGTGATGACGTTCCCGCGCTACCTGCAGGCGCTCGCCGCCCGGCCCGCGACCATGACGCGCGGCGCCGCGCGTTACCTCGTCGACGCGGTCGACGCCGCCGGTTCGTACGAGGTCGACGGCATCGGCGGCCCGCGGCGTCGCCTCAAGGCGTTCGACGACCCGGGCTCGGCGGGCGAGACGTCGTCGGAGGTCTTCGGCCAGGAGGACGTCCAGGGCCGCATCTACGACATCCTGAACGAGTTCGCGCGCCGAGGCCGCGCCGATCGCTTCATTCTCATCCACGGCCCGAACGGCTCCGCGAAGTCGTCCATCGTCGAGGCGCTCGTGCGCGCGCTGGAGCGGTACTCGCGCACGCCGGAGGGCGCGCTTTACAAGCTCTCCTGGATCTTCTGCGAAGCCCACGACCGCGAGCAACTCGGGTTCGTCAAGTCGCGCGAGCTGGACGAGTACGCGAGTCTCGCCGAGGTCGACGAGCGCCTCGTCACCTGCCGGCTCCCGTGCGAGCTGAAGGACCCGCCGTACTTCCTGATCCCGACGGCGTCGCGCCGCGCGTTCTTCGAGGCCGCGCTGGAGAAGGCGCCGCCCGAAGAGCGCGCGCGCTTCCAGTGGACCGACCAGGTGCTCGACGGCGAGCTGTCGCCGAAGTCGCGGCTCGTCTACGACGTGCTGCTCAAGTCGTACGGCGGCGACTGGCGCCGCGTGGTGCGGCACGTGCGCGTCGAGCGCTGGGACATCTCGCGGCGGTTCCGGACCGGCGCCTCGGCCATCGACCCGCAGGGCACGGTCGACGCGTCGTCGCGCATGATCACCCACGCCGGAGCGACGGGGCTGCCGCCGATCCTCTCCCACGAGACGCTCGTCGAGGCGTCCGGCGACCTCATCGACGCGAACGGCGGCGTGGTGGAGTTCAGCGACTTCCTCAAGCGGCCGATCGAAGCGTCCAAGTACCTCCTCGCGACGGCCGAGCGCGGCGTGCTCAATCTGCCCGGCTTCACGGCGCACCTGAATCTGCTGCTCTTCGGCACCACCAACGAGAAGTACCTCGCCGCCTTCAAGCGCGACCCGTCGTTCCCTTCGTTCAAGGGACGCTTCGAACTGGTGCGGTGCCCGTACCTGCTCGAGTTCAAGAAGGAGGCGCAGATCTACGGGCGGCACCTCGCGCACGTGCGCGGCGACCGCCACGTGGCGCCGCACACCGCGACGGCGATCGCGTTGTGGGCTGTGCTCACGCGCCTTCGGAGGCCGAACCCCGCCAAGTACCCGCCCGCGGTGCAGGGCGCGATCCGCCGGCTTTCGCCGCTGCAGAAGGCGCGTCTCTACGATCGCGGCGAGCTGCCGCGCGAGCTGACCGACGAAGAGCAGAAGCTGCTGCGCGCGGAGATCGGCAATCTGCGCGCGGAGTACGACGACCTCGAGGAGGAGGTGGAGGGCTACGTCGACGCGGCGTACGAAGGTCGCGACGGCGCGTCGCCCCGCGAGGTGATGGCGATGCTCTCCGACGTCGCCGTCGACGCGACGCGGCCGTGCATCAGCCCGGTCGACCTGTTCGAGTCGCTGCCGCGCCTGATCAAGGATCGCTCGCTTTATCGCTTCCTGCGCCTTGAGAAGGACGGCGCCTACCGCGATCCGGCGGGGTTCATCGACGTGGTGCGGAAGGAGTACGTGCGGCGCCTCACGCGCGAGCTGCACCAGGCGTCGGACCTCGTGGCGGAAGGCGAATACCGCCGGCTGTTCCTCGACTATTTCCGGCACGTGAAGGCCTTCGACGTGAAGGAGAAAGTCCTCAACGCGCAGACCGGGAAGTATGAGCCGCCGGACGAGAAGC
Organism: Planctomycetota bacterium; assembly: GCA_035626575.1. Classification (GTDB taxonomy): domain Bacteria; phylum Planctomycetota; family CAIWVZ01; genus DASPNK01. Next base: position 1,981 of record DASPNK010000063.1, read on the forward strand.
TGATGGGCGAGGTCGAGTCGCGCCTCGACCTCAAGGAGCCGGCCGACCGGTTCCGCCGCGACCTGATGACGCGCATCGCCGCGTTCCGCATCGAAAACCCCGTCAAGCCGCTCGTCTACGAGGAGCTGTTCGAGGGCATCTTCGGCGCCCTGCGCCGGAAGGTGTTCGACGAGCAGAAGCAGAAGCTGGCGCGCCTCGCCGAAGACGCGCTGTCGGTGAAGGCGCAGGTCGCCGACGCGTTGCCCGCCGACCGCAAGCAGGCGACGACCGGCCTGCTGGAGCGTCTGAAGGGCGACTTCGGATACTGTCCGACGTGCGAGGGGGAGATGCTCTCGTACTTCCTGCGCTACCAGGACGAGATCAGCGAGATCTGACGGCGCACGGGTCGGCGAACTAGAGCCGGCCGGAAACCCACGATGCGGGGCCGTCGCGGCGCTCCGCGCCGCGGGCGGGCCTCCGCGGTCCCGTCTCGGGGCGGCGTCGGCGGCGCTTGAGTCGCGTCCGTCCTTACGACGCCGGCGGGGTTACTTGCCGGCTTTGAGGGGCTTCAGGACGCGGACCGTCGCGCTCCGGACCTCCCACTTGCCGCTCTTGTCTTCCGGCTGGCGGGGTCCGAAGTCGATCTCCTTGATCTGGATCGCGGGGTTCGCCTTCTCGATGTCGTTGAAGAAGTCGAGCAGCCCGCGCTCGTTCGTGCCGGGCGTCCCGAAGAGCGCGTAGGAGCTCCGCTTCATGAAGGTGAACTTCACCGTCGTTTCGACGTAGTTCGACTTCGCGATGCGGTTCTCCACCGGCTTCTCGATGCGCACGTCGTCGGCGATCTGGTAGTTCGCCGCGAGCAGGCCGATGGGATGCCCGGGGTCTTTGACGGTCTGCACCTTCTCGCGGGAGATGCGCTGCGCGGTCGCGTCGAGGTTGACCAGATCCGTCTTGAGCGTCGACAGCTGGCGGACGCCGGTGCGGATCGACTTCTCGAGATCGGCGTTGCGGCCGAAGCGGAGATAGAG
>DASPNK010000064.1:0-3992 GCA_035626575.1 Planctomycetota bacterium
GCCGTCGACGAGCGCGTCGAAGTCGCCGTTCGCGAGGTCCTCGCGGAGCTCGTCCGTCATCAGGACGATCGTCGCGACCTTCTTGACGGTCAGCGTGGCCTGGCCGAGCTCGGCGCCGGTGACGGGCTTGCGGGCGCCCTCCCCGACGAACGAGGCGGTCGGCTGGCCGAGATAGATCGGGAACACCTCGCGGCGTGAGCTGGTGGCGCGGGCGTCGCCGCACAGTTCGATGGCGCCGGCCTCCTTGAGGAGGCCGTTGGTCAGCAGAGCCCCCTGAGCATCCGGCAGCAGGTACGCGCCGGCGGCGTTGGACGCCCCGCTGAGCGGGATCTGGTTGGCCATGAGTCCTCCGGCCCGACGCGTGCGCGTGGGGCTGGTAGCTGGTGGGTGCGGCCCGTGGTCGGGTCGCTCCTGTCAGCCCGCGGGACTGTTTGGCTCAGGCGCCGACGCCTGCCCCCTGCGGGTCCGGGGGATGGTGCTGCGGAGTCCTGCGGTACTACTGCACCTCGGCGCCGAGGAGGCGCGCGAGGTCCTGGTTGAGCGCCTTCGCCGGGTCGGCCTGGGTGCCCGGGCGGCCACCGTTCATCGGGGCGCCGGTGCGGCGGGTCTGGTCGACGAGCTCGGGCTCGGCGCGAGCGAGGCGCTTCAACGCGGCGTCGGTGAGCTGGTCGTCCGCCAGGGTCTCGGAGGCCTTGTCGGGGCCGAGTTCGTCGACGAGCAGCGCGTACGCGCGCTTGGGGCGCCGGAAGTTCAGTCGTTCCGCGGCCTGCTCGACGCGGGTGCGCTGGTCGCGCTCGGCGTCGCGGCGGTCGCGCTCGGCGATCTGCCCTTCCAGTTCGGTGATGCGTTCGGCGCGTTCCTCGGCGAGCTTGCGCCACTCGCCCTGCTCGGCCTTGCGGGCGTCCTCGGCCTTCTTGGCTTCGGCTTGGGCTTGGCGGCGTTCCTTCTCGCGCTGGGCGGCCTCGCGCTTCAGGCGCTGGTTCTCGGCGCGAAGCCGAGCGGCCTCATCGCCGCCGGGCTCCGGGTCGGGCTCAGGGTCCGGGCTCGGCTGCGGGTCCGGCTGGGGCGGATCGGGCTCTGGCGTCGGGTCGGGCGTCGGGTCGTCGGCCACGATGGGCTCCTTTCGTTCCCCCGGTGCTGTTTGTCTCGGCCACCGCTGGCCGCGCCCTTGGGGGTCAGGGCGAACTACTGACCGTCGTCGTCGAGCGGGTCTCGACGCCCGCCCGTTGGCATGCGGGGCAGATGACTGAAGCGGTGTGGTTCCTGATCCAGTCGACTAGCCCCGGGTCGGCCTCACCCTCGGCCGTGAGCTTGACGTACTCATAGCCTTTGCGCCCACACTGCAGGCATTCGAGTCGCTGCCGTGTAGGTAGCGCGTTCTCCGGCGCTTCCACCAATGCTTGCTGGCGGATGTATTCGCTGATGCTGACGCGGTGGGCCGCTGCTGCTAGTTGGATCTGATTCTTCTCGCCGGGTGTAACGCGGATGAAGACGGCGGTGTCTCTAGCGGGCATGACTCAGTCCTCTTCTTCGTCGTCGGGCGGATCGTCGTACGCGACAGCCGCGTCGTCGAAGGACTGCGCTGCGCGCCTGAGCATCGCGGCGTGCATCCACTTCGGGCCCGCCGTGGACGACCACCCGCCGACCTCGTGGTACGCACCGGCGTCGTCGGGGTCTTCGCGGCCGATGGAGTAGACGACGATCAAGTCAACGCGGTCGGGCGGCGCGTCGAGGTCACGCTCAGCGGCTCCGAGTTGATCGAGCGCCCGCAGCAGCGTGTCCTTCGCTTTCTGCACCGCGCTCACGTGTCCGCCGGGTGCTCGATGCGGATGACGCCCGGCACCCACGGTTCCGCGATCTCCGACTCGGCGACGAGCCGCTCGACGCGCCGGTCACCGCGACGCAGCGGCACGCGCACCGTCGGGCGCCCCGGGTGCAGGCGTGCCGCCATCGCGAACACGGGCTCCGGCCCGGGCAGGTCGAGCGCGTAGCGGCCGGACGGCCAGGCGGTCGCCGCGAGCAGCAGCCGGGCGGCTTCCCGGCGGGTCATCCACATGCGGTAGCAGTCCGTCACGGGGACAGGGGCGTGCTCCGGAAGTTGCGCCCACTGCTCGACGACGCTGCCTGTGGAGCCGATGACGTTGACGAGCCGGACGACGCGGCCACCGGCGTTCAGGACGACCCGCTCGGCGATCAGCTTCGACGCGCCGTACACGGTCATCGGGTCCGCCGCTTTGCACGTCGAGGCGAGCACCACGTTCGGGCCGTAGCGGTCGACGACGTTCTGGGTGCCGCGGATGTTGAGGTCGGCTACGTGCGCCGGCGCGTCCTCGGCCGTGGTGGCGTACTTGTGCGCGGCGAGGTGGATGCACCAGTCGGCTTCGGGCAGCAGCCGCGGGTCGAGCACGCACCTATCCGGCGGCTCGCATGACACCGGCCATGCCCAGTGCGCGGTGAGCAGCCCCACCACGCGCTGACCGATGAATCCGCCGCTGCCGGTGACGAGCACGTGCGCCCCGTTCACAGCCAACGGAACACCGGGGAGAGTCTCGGGCCGGCTGAGCGCTGCCGTCGTGTGCGGAGCGGAGATGAGCGTCGTCATGCCACCGTCCCCGCCGCGTCGCGCCAAGCGGCGCGGAGGTCGCGGGCGACGCCGCGCCGAAGTCGCCGCCACCAGGCCAGCGTGTACGGCAGCGCCATGTAGCGCTGGAACTCGCGCGTCCAGTCCTCGCCGTCGACGACGACGCTCGCGAGGCGAAACGAGGTCACGCCGGCACCCGCTCGATCCCGGTGGCGTCCCGGGCGTCGCGGTACGCGATCGCGGCCTGCATCCGCTCCGGGGCGCGAAGCCGGTTGCGGTGGTCGATCACCATGTCGCGCACCTGCAGCGGGTCGCCGTACTCGCCGCCCCACAGGTTCCGGCCGTCCGGCGTGAAGTAGTCGTAGTGCGCCGGCCCGACGACGATCCCCGGGACGGCGCGGATCAGGCCACGGCGCGGCTTCACGTACCGCTGCGCGAGGATGATCGGCGCGCCGTCCTCCGACTCGGCGTGCAACGTCGGCGCGGTGTGCTCGAGCGACAGGAAGTCCGCGTAGTCCTTGCCGGTCGCGGCGAGCCGGTCCTTCAGGTCCGCGGGGGCTTGGAGGATGACTTCGTCGGCGTCGATGACGAGGTACCAGTCGGGGTCGTGGCGCTCGGCGAGCCGGAAGAGTTCGGTGCGCTTCTCGCACTCGGACTCCCACCCGCCGGGCTTCCCCTCGGCCATCGTCCATTGGAGTCGGGTGTCGTAGGCGGCGTCTACGAGCGCGTTCCACTGCTCGACGGGGCTCGTCTGCCTGCCTTGTGAGGCGGGGTAGAGCCGGTAGGCGCCGTCGAGCGCGACGAGCGCGTCCACCTGGGCTGCGGCGAGGCTGCGGACGGTGTCGGCGAGGAACTCGGGTTTCTCGTCGAACCAGCACAGGAGCGCTACGAGGCGCATCGGGTCCTTTCCGCTCACCGCCAGGAGCGGCACTTGAAGGGCGCCCGGCGAACGTGGCGGCGCTCGCCGGGGTCCCGCCGGCGCAGCGGCCGGCGAGGCTTGTCAGGGTTTCTCGGCGTCCCGGTAGACGGACGGGCCGGGGAAGATCACCTCGGCGCGCAGCAGTTCCTCGACGGCCGCCGCGAGGTCGCGGTGCGTGAGTTCGATGCCCCGGGCGTCGAGCGCCTCCTGGAGGCGGGTCGCGATCCGGTCGGCGTCCTCGTGCATCACCGGACGCGCCACCAGTCGCGGCGGAACGCGTGGATGCCGCGCCCGAACCGCTGGCCGGTACGCAGATCGCGTAGGTGGATGTGCCCGAGCGCGTCGGTCTTGACGACCTCGGCGTGATCACGGCCGTTCGTGTACAGCGCGCCGATGTGGACGCGGCGGGTGAGCGCCCGCGCGTGGTCGAGCGCGGCAGCGTCCTCGCGCACGGCGGTCACAGGAGGATCTCGCGGATGCGCGCCGCGATCT
>DASPNK010000065.1:0-2829 GCA_035626575.1 Planctomycetota bacterium
CTCGCGCATCTCGACCCCGACGTGTCCGCGTCGGTGCTCGACGCGTATCCCGAGGCCGACCGGCCGGCGCTCGTCGCGCGCATGGCCGACCTCGAGCCGCCGGGGCCGAAGCTCCTCAGGCAGGTCGCCTGGCAGATCGCCGAGCGCACGCGGACGCTGAAGCGCGACGGCGAAAAGACGGCCGGCGCGCCCGACCCGCGCATCGAAACGGTGGCGAAGATCCTGCTCAACGCCGGGCCGGGGAACGACGCCAAGATCCTCGACAAGCTCGGCGAGCAGGGGCCGGAGCTCGTCCAGAAGATCCGCGAGCGGATGTTCCAGTGGGCGGACCTCGCGGTCATCGACAAGAAGACGATGCAGCGCATCCTGGCCGACCTGGACACGCGCGTCCTCGCGCTCGCGCTGAAGGCGGGCGACGAAGACGTGAAGACCTCGATCCTCGGCGCCGTGTCGTCGCGCACCGCGTCGATGATCGCGGAGGAGCGGGATCTCCTCGGCGCGGTGCCCCTCGCCGACGTGCTCGAAGCGCAGAACCAGATCCTCAACCAGATCCGCGACATGATGAGCCGCGGCGACGTGAAGGTCGCCCGCGGCAAGGACGCCGTGTATGTCTCGTGAGCGGCTCTCGCTGCCGGCGGGCGTGGTGGCGTTCCGCGCCGCGCCCGCCCGGCCCGGATCCGTCGCGACGCCGGACGGCGCCGGAGCTTCCGGCGCCGCGGCGCCCGCCGCCCCGCAGACGGCGGCCCCCGCCGCCGGCGTTACCGCGCCCGAGCTGAAGGAGATGCAGCGTCGCGCGTTCGAACGCGGCGTGGCGTTCGCCCGGCACAAGTTCGCGGAGCGCCTCGACGCCGCGCTGGCCGCGGTCGACGCATCCCGCCGCGAGCTGGAGGCGTCGCGCGCGGCGGAACGGCCGGCCGTCGCCGCCTTCGCCGTGGAGCTGGCCGTCGGCCTCGCCGAGGAGATGACCGGATGCACGCTGCGGGCGGGCCGCCACGACGTGCGCGCGGCCGTCGAGGCGGCGGTGGCGGAGGCGCTGCCCACCGCCGCGGGCGCGCCGCTGATCGCCCACCTCAACCCGGAAGACCTCGCCGAGCTGGAGCAGGCGGTCGCCGTGCGGCCGCTCCAGGCCGCGGCCGACGCGACGCTGCGCGGCGACCCGACGCTCCGTCGCGGCGCGTGCCGCGTGACCTGCGGCGGCGCCGAGCTTCTGTGCGACCCTCACGACCGGCTCCGCGCGGCGGCGGCGCGGCTCCGCCAGGCGGCGGCGCAGATCTTCGCGGAGGCGTCCGGCGATGCGCTTTGATCCGGCGCCGTTCCTCGCCGTCGCCCGCGGAACGCCGCGCGCGCGGCACCTCGGCCGCGTGACGCGCGCCGCCGGCCTGCTCATCGAGGCCCGCGGCGCCGCGGCGCCCGTGGGCGAGCTGTGCCTCATCGAGCGCCGCGACCGCGCGCCGCTGCCCGCGGAGATCGTCGGATTCCGCGAAGGCGCCACGCTCCTCATGCCGCTCGGCGACGCCGACGGCCTGCTGCCGGGCGCGGTCGTCCGCCCCGAGGAACGCAAGCTCTCGGTCGGCGTCGGCGAGGCGTTGCTCGGCCGCGTGCTGGACGGCCTCGGCCGGCCCGCCGACGGCCTGCCGCCGCCGGAGGTCGTCGAAGAACGCCCGCTGCTCGCCGACGCGCCGCGCCCCATGGATCGGCTGTCCATCGACGCGCCGCTGGAGACCGGCGTCTCGGTGATCGACGGCTTCCTCACGCTCGGCCGGGGCCAGCGCGTCGGCATCTTCGCCGGCTCCGGCGTCGGCAAGTCGACTCTGCTCGGCGAGCTGGCCAAACGCGCGACGGCCGACGTCAACGTCATCGCGCTGATCGGCGAGCGCGGCCGCGAGGTCGGGCAGTTCATCGAGGAGATTCTCGGCCCCGAAGGCCTCCGCAAGTCCGTCGTGATCGCCGCGACCTCCGACGCGCCCGCGCTGGTGCGCATCAAGTCGGCGTACGTCGCGACCGCGATCGCCGAGTGGTTCCGCGACCGCGGCAAAGACGTGCTGCTCACGATCGACTCGGTGACGCGCTTCGCCTCGGCGACGCGCGAGGTCGGCCTCGCGCTCGGCGAGCCGCCGACCACCAAGGGGTACCCGCCGTCGTTCTTCAGCGCCGCGCCGCGCCTCGTGGAGCGCGCCGGCCGCACGCGCCGCGGCAGCATCACCGGGCTGTGCACGGTGCTCGTCGACGGCGACGACCTGAACGACCCGGTCGCCGACACCATGCGCGGCCTGCTCGACGGGCACTTCGTGCTGTCGCGCGAGCTGGCGCGCCGGCGGCATCCCGCCGTCGACGTCCTCGGCTCGGTGTCGCGCCTCATGGACCGCGTCGCGACCCCCGAGCATCGCGACGCCGCGGCGAAGGCCCGCCGGCTGCTGGCGACTTACGAAGACGCCAAGGACCTCCTGGCCGTCGGCGCCTACAAGCCGGGGGCCGACCCCCAAGTCGACAAGGCCGTCCGGTCGATGCCGGAAGCGGAGGCGCTGCTCGCGCAGAAGATCGGCGAGGCCCGGCCCATGGCCGAGACCGTGCGCCGGCTTCGCGAGCTGGCCGCCCGAGCCGAATGATGAAGACCTTCCGCTTCCGCCTCCGCCGGCTCGCCGCCGTGCGCCGCCTCGAAGAGCGGCAGGCCGAAGGCGCGCGCCTGCTCGCCGAGGCGCGCCTCCGCGACGTCGACGCGTCGCGCGACGCCATGACGGCCGACCGCGACGCGCTGCTCGGCGGCCTCGCGACGACCCTCCGCGCCGGCGGCGGGTCGCCCGAGGCGCCGCGCCGCGCGCTCGAGCACGC
>DASPNK010000066.1:0-2766 GCA_035626575.1 Planctomycetota bacterium
GGAGCCGCGCCTCCAGGGGATCGGCGGGGAGCGGCGGAACCGGCACATCACGGAATCGCCTGGCGTAGACGTCGACGCGGACGCGCGTCGCCGCGTCGCGCCACTCACCTCCGAGCACGATGTCCTCGGACATGGCGAAGCCCGCGCTGTCGCCCGGCGCGAGCAGGTCGTACGCAAGGAAGGACGCGAGGATCGACTCCTCGTTCCGGAACGAGTGCAGCGCCTGGGCGTAACGGCCGCCGCCGAGCGTCAGCGTGAGACGATCGGAGGCGGCCCAGGCCAGCCCGAAGCGCGGGAGCAGCGCCGCGTCGCCGTCGGCCGCCAGGACGCGCGCCCCGCCGCGCAGCCGCAGCGACGGCAGCGCCTCCCACTCGTCCTCGACAAACGCCGCGAGCGTGGTCAGGCGATCGGACCGCTCGAACTCCGGGAGGATGTCCGCGAAGAAGTCGTCATCGGCGGTGTCGACATCGTACTCCAGCCGGTAGGCATCGAGCTGGAGCCCTGCGCTCAGCTCGTGCGAGCGCAGGTACGTCGTGAGCGTGGCTGCGGCGAGCGCGTCGCGCATGTACGCGCGGCCGCGCATCGTCTGCACGGGCTCGCCGACCGGCTCCCCGATCGGGCCGCCGAAGTCCTCCTGCTCGAAGAAATCGATCCCGGAGCGGAACGCGCTGAAGGCGGCGCGCGCCTCGAGGAGGAAGCGCCCGCCCAGCGGCTGTCGCCAGTCGAGCGCGGCGGCGCGGGAGCCCCAGTCGAAGTCGTCGTCGAAACGCGGATCCCCCAGGTCGAGCGGGTCGCGGTTCTTCAGCTGCTCCTCGTCGTAGTAGAGCGAGCCGGAGACGCGGCCGAGCGTCCCGAGGTCGTGCACGACCTTGAGGTGCGCGTCCGCGAAGTGGTACGGCAGACCGCGGTCGATCAGGCCGATCGCCTTCATTGCCTGCGTGAAGAGGTCGAGATACGTGCGCCGCGCGCTGAGCAGGAAGCTGCCGCGCCCGCCGCGGATCGGCCCGTCGAGCGAGGCGCGGCTGGAGACGAGGCCGACGGAGCCGCGCGTCCGCAGCCGGTCCCGACCGCCCTCGCGGGTCCAGATGTGCACCGCGCCGGAAAGCCGGTCGCCCACCGCGGCCGGCGCCGCGCCCGGCCACACGTCGAGCGCCGCCGTCGCGTCCGGATCGATGGCGGCGAAGATCCCGCCCAGGTGGTACGGGTTGAAGAGCGGCGCGCCGTCCAGCGTGATCAGCGTCTGGTCCGGCGAGCCGCCGCGGATGTACAGCGCGCTCGAGTAGTCGGACGCCTGCTGCACCGACGGGAGCACCTGCAGCGCGCGAAGCACGTCCGCCTCGGCCAGGCCGGGGATCAGGCGCACGATCGCCGAATCGAGGCGCGCGGGCGGCGGGCCTACGGCGCCGGCGGCGCGTTCGACAGCCTCCGTTTCGACCTCGATCCCGGCGATCTCGATCGGCTGCGGCTGCAGCTCCAGGTCGAGGCGGAGCGTGCCCGCGGCGGGGACGGTCGCGTCGACCTCCCCGGGGCGGTACCCGGGCGCCGTCACGCGGATGCGGTGCGTGCCCGCGGGGATGCCGGTCATGGTGAAGAGGCCGCGCACGTCCGCCGCTACCCTCCGCTCCGTCCCCACGACCTCGACCGTCGCCCAGGCGATCGGCTCGCGCGAGCCCTCGGCGCGGACGGTACCCTGCAGCGTGGCGGCAGCCTGAATGATGGCGATCAGGAGCGGGAGCATGCGCGGGTGGGCTTTCGAATCGTAGGTCGCACCACAACGGTGCACCGCCCGGGGGACGGACGGCGCACCGTGGTGCGGCGTGGATCAGTCGAGGACCGCGTTCACCGCGGCGAGAGCGTCGACGTACCCGGCGCCGACCTCCCAGAGCGCGAAGCCCGGGAGCGGTCGGGCCGTGGAGGTCAGCGCGGCCAGCGCCTGGTCGGGCGTCAGCGTGCCGCCCGACGCCTCCTCCAGCAGCGCGACCACGCCCGCTACGTGCGGCGAGGCCATCGACGTGCCGGAGGCGCAGGTGTAGAACGCCAGGTGCGTCGGGTCGATCGCGCAGGTCTGCAGGTCATCGGGCGCGTCGAGGCCGGTCATGATGACACCGGTCGAGGCGCGGCCGGCGACGATCAGCGCGCCGGGCGCGGTCACGTCCGGGTGCACGTCGGGGTCGTCGGGGATGCCGCGCGAGGAGAAGCCGGCCAGCACCGGATCGCGGTCGCCGGCATCGGCGCACGGCGTGAGCCACGCGGAGGCCGGATCGCCGACGAGCTTGCACCCGGCCGCGACGCTGATCACCCACGGCGCGGCGCTGTACGGGTTCAGCGTGTTCGCCCCGGGCCCCGAGTTGCCGGCGGCGAAGACGACCGTGATCCCCGCGTCGTAGAGCGCCTTCGTCGCCTCGTTGATGGGGTCGTTCGGGTCGTAGGCGCCCTCGGTCCCCCACGAGTTGTTCACGACCTGGATGTTGTACGCCTCGTGGTTGTCGAGGATCCAGTCGAGGCCGGCGAGCGCCCAGAAGATGAAGATCGCGTCGCCGACGCTGACGCCGACGAGGTGGGCTCCCGGCGCGACGCCGGAGTACTTCCCGCCGGAGGCGCCGCCCGTGCCCGCCGCGGTCGAGGCGACGTGCGTGCCGTGCCCCATCGACGACTCGGTGTTGGGCAGGTTCTCGACGAAGAGCGCGTTCGCATCGTCGAGCAGCGGCACGCCGGTCGTCAGCAGGTCGGAGAGCTTCCCGGCGAACTTCACGTTCTGCACCGTCT
>DASPNK010000067.1:0-2454 GCA_035626575.1 Planctomycetota bacterium
CCGCGCAGCCGCTGATCGGCGACGAGCTCAACGTCTACGCGAGCGGCGCCGACTACGGCTTCCCGAACTACTTCGGCGCGCCGCCGCCCGGGTTCACGGGCGTGCCGCCGGTGGTGCTTTATCCGTCGCGCACGGCGCCGACCGGCCTCGCGTTCAATCCCAACGTCGCGATCAGCGGCTACAAGGACGAGCTCTACGTCGCGCTGTTCACGACGGGCGTCGCGCGCATCGCGCGCACGCCGGTGTTCTACGGACCGGTAAGCGGCGCCGCCGCGGGCACGTTCGAAGAGTTCGCGGGCGGCTTCGTGAACCCGATCGACGTCGAGTTCCTCGCGGACGGATCGATGGTGGTGGCCGACTTCTCGTCGCTGCTCCTCCATCGCATCTTCCCGAAGCGCGATCTGACGCTGACGATTTCCACGCCGCCCTGCATCGGCACCAACGTCCCGATCGTCGCGCGGTCGACCTCGCGCCCCGGCGACTTCGTCTTCTTCGCCGCCTCCGACGCGCCGGTTCCCGCGACCGTCGCGGGGCCGGGCCTGGTGATCCACCTCGACCTCTCGTCGTGGGTCTTCACCTACAGCATCACGCCCGGCAACGGCGTGTTCAATTTCCCCTTCCCCGGCGTGCTCAACGCCGTCGGCGAAGCGTCGGCGAGCATCTTCATCCCGAACATGCCGATCCTCATCGGCCTCCAGCTCTACCTCGGCTCGGCCGTGGTCGACGCCCAGACGCAGCAGGTCGTCGAGACCGCGCCGCAGCAGAGCTTCCTGATCATCCCGCTCTTCTGACGGCGAGGACGGCGGCGGCGACGAGCGGCCCGGGAGGCGCGCGTCGCGAGCGCCGCGCCGACCTCCCTGTTCAGACCGTCTCCCGCAAGGCGCGGACCGGCACGGCGAACTTGCCGTCGCCGAATCCGGCCGTCTCGCCGTCGTACAGCACGACGCCGCAGGTGCATCGCGTTCCGACCGCGTCCCGCAGCTTCCGCAGCCCGCGGAAGTCGGCCGTCGTGACGGTCGCGGCCGCCAAGCGACCCGTCGTGCGGCGACGGTCGATCGCGGTCTTCAGCGCCGGAAAAAGCGCAGGACAGCGCTGAACTTCGTCCAGGATCGTCCGCTCGGGGAGGTCCGCGACGAAGCCCGCCGGAGCCGCCTGCGCCGCGTCGAGCGTCACCGCATCGTCGAACGAGAGATGGACGAAGCCGCGCACGTCCCCGGCCGCCCTCGCCAGAGTCGTTTTTCCGCATTGCCTCGGCCCGTGAAGCAGGACCGCAGGCGCATCCGTGAGGGCTTCCGCGAGGCGTGCTTCCGCGAAACGAGGATGAAAGACGCCGTCGGTCAAGCCGGCCGATCGTACGGGGGCCGGCTGATTGAAAGGTTTGGGGCCGGCTGATGGAAAGGTTTGGGGTCGGCTGATGGAAAGGTCGGCTTCGGCGGTCTGGAATCCCCGGAGGCCCGAGCGGCCGATGGGATCGTGCGCCTGATCCGTCGGACGTGCGAGGCGGACGTTCGTCGGCCGTCACGATCAGGCGCCGACGCCCCGCGCGGCGGCGCGTGCGGGGGGTATTCAAGACGGCGAGACGGCGGCGAACCGGGCGCGCCGCGACGCGTCCGAAGCGTCAGGGTTCGTAGGCGACTTCGAGGAACCGGGCGCCGTCGAAGATCCACCACGTCGTGCCGCCGTACCACGTACGCAGGCGCGGATCGACGCCCATGGCCGCGGCGGCCTCGTATTCCGTGGGCGGATTCTCGACCACCAACGAGCTGTCGCGCCGGAATTCGACGCCGAGCTCGGACACGAAGGGCGCGAAGATCACGCGGCCGTCGACCGCCGAAACGACGGCGCTCGACTGACAGTTCGTTCCGCATCCCCACGTGACGAAGGCGAAATCGCCGGCGAAGTTCGGTCCTGCGGCGGCGCCATCCCGGAGCCGCGTGCGGAAACGCCTCGCATCCGGATCGGACGCCAAGTCCGGCGTCGCCGGACGCCCGCGGAAGGCGGCGACCGCCGGATAGTCCTCGAACTTCGGTCGCTCGTCGGCGCCCGACACCCGTCGCGCTCGTGAATCGTGCTCGGGTTCTTCCGCCCAGGCGGGGGCGTACGCGCGCGGCGCCGCGTCTCCCGAAGCGGGCGGCGCTTCGGCGGACCGCTGCGGATCTGCGAGGTTCGGCGTCGAGGCGCCCCCGCCGGTCGCGACGCGCGGCGCGGCGGACTCGGCGTCGCGCGACGTCGGATCCGGCGCGTGCGTCGAAAACGGCGGCGGCCGCCGCGAGAGGCCGTCGACGAGAAGCGCCGCCGCGGTCGTCCCCGCGGCGCCGGCGAGAAGCGCGAGCACGCGACGACCCGCGCCGTTTCTTACGCCGTCCATCGATCCGCCTCCGTCTCCGGCGCCATGCCCCCGGACGCCCCCGTCCGTCGGCGGACGCGCGCGAGCGACGCTGAGCGCCGGCACGT
>DASPNK010000068.1:0-22429 GCA_035626575.1 Planctomycetota bacterium
CCCAGCCGCCCGCGATGCGCCGCAGGCGCCGCGCGAACAGCGCGCCCGCGCCGTGGGTGAGCCGCCGCCGCAGGTGCCGCTCGTCGAGCGGCTCGCCGAGCAGGGTCCCGACGCCCGCGGGATAGGCCGACGGCGCGAGGACGTCGACGGCCGCCGCCAGCGCCGCGCCGCGGAATGCGGATCGGACCTCGACGCCGCCCGGGCCGACGCGCCGCTCCTCCGGAACGGCGACCCGCACCGTCAACGCGCCTCCGTCCAGCACGTCGGCGAACGACACCTCCGACCACGCCTCGAGCGCCCGGATCGCCGCGGTCGTCGCCGCGACGACGGCGTCCGCGTCCGCGGCAAGCGCCGCCGGGTAGTCGACGACGAAGTCGCGCGTCGTCCGGCGCGCCCGGCCCGGCTCGACCTCCGGCTCGGCGCGGGGCGCCGCCGGAGGCGCCGCCGGCGGCGGCGCGGACCGGGCCGTCGGCTCGAGGGTCGTCGCGGACGCGCGGGGCGGCGACGTCTCCAACGGCTGTTCGAGGCCGGAACACGCGGCGGTCAAGGCGATCGCCGAAAGGGCGAGGAGCGCTCTCATCGGGAGCGATGTTAGAGCGTCCCGCCGCCCGCCCCATGACGCCGCCCGTCCGACCTCGCCGCCCGCGCTACGCCCCGCCGCCGCTTCCGCCCGCCGCGCCCGACGTCGAGGGCCCCGCGGCGGTGCGCCTCGAAGCTCCGCTGGCCTGCGCCGCCTGCGTAGTCGAGGCGCCCGAGGGCGCTTTCGTGCGGATGGCGCCGGGCGGCGCCCTGTGCCTGAGATGCGCCGGCTTCGGCGGCCTCGCGTTCCTCCCGAGCGGAGACCCGGCCTTGACGCGCCGCGCTTCCGCGTCGGCCCCGCTCGCCGTCGTCGCCCTGCGCTTCAACCGCCGCCGCAAGCGCTTCGAGCGGGTCGGCACGCTGCTCGCCGCCGCGGCGCTGGAATCGGCCCGCGCCGCCTGCGCCGCGGACGCCGAGGTGCGCGAAGCGCGGCGCGCCCGGGACGCCGTGCGGCGGGAGGTCGCGGACGCCGCCTACGTCGCGGCCTTCGCCGCCGCGGTGCGCGCGCGGTATCCGGGCGCGCCGGCCGGCGCTCCGGAGACGATCGCGCGCCACGCCTGCGAGAAGGCGTCGGGCCGCGTCGGCCGCACCGCCGACGCGAAGCGCCTCGACCCGGAAAAAGTCGACCTCGCCGTCGTCGCCCACGTGCGCCACGCGCACACCGGCTACGACGCGCTGCTCGACGCCCGCGTCGCCGACAAGCGCGAGGCCCGCGACCTGATCCGATCGACCGTGCGCCGCACGCTGGACGCGTGGCGCGCCGCTCCATGACGGCGCCGATCGGGTTCGTCGTCCTGGGCCATCTCGCGATCGCCGCGGCCACGCACGTGCTGGTGCGCAACGTGCTCAAAACCGAGGGCGTGCCGCCCGAGGTCGTGGTCGCGGCCCGCTGCGCGGTGGCCGTGCTCGTCCTGTTGCCGCTCTTCCGCGCCGGAGGCGTCGCCGCGCCCTACGGCCGCCGCGACGTGCTGCGGCTTCTCGCCGTCGCCGCGCTCGCGGTCCCGGTGAATCAGCTCTGCTACATCGGCGGCCTGCAGCGCACCGACGCGGTCCACGGCGCGCTGCTCTTCTGCCTGTCTCCGCTCTGCGTCGGCGTCTTGTCGGCGTGCCTCGAAGGCGTGCGCACCCCGCGCGGGGCGTGGCTCGGAGCGGCGACCGCGGCGCTCGGCGTCGGCGTCGTCCTCTGGCAGAGCGTGGAGATCTCGGAGGAGAAGCTTCACGGCGATCTCGTGCTCCTCGGCGCGGTCGCGGCGTGGTCGCTGGTCACGGTCCTCAGCCGCCCGCTGCTGGCGAAGACGCCGAGCTTTCAGCTTTCGCGGCGCATCCTGCTCGTCGGCGCGGCGCTCCTCGCGCCGTGGGTCGCCGGGCCGGTGGCGGAGTACGACTGGGCGGGCGCGTCGGCCCGCAGCTGGGCGGTGTTCGTCTTCCTCGGCGTCTGCACGTCGGTGGTGTCGTACGTGCTGTGGCACGTGATGCTGCGCCGCCTCGGCGCCCTGCGCTGCGCGGTGTTCATCAACCTGCAGCCGCCGGTCGTCGGGCTCCTCGCGTGGCCGGTGAACGACGAGCGGCCGACGTGGGGACTCGTCGTCGGAGGCGTGCTCGTGATCCTCGGCGTTCTGCAGACGCAGCGCGCCGTCGGACGCGCGGGCGCCGACGAGATCCTCGCCGCCGACGACGATCCGCCGATCGCGGGCTGAACGCGGAGGGCGCGGGGGCCGCCGGCTCGCCGCGCGTCAGAGCGCCGCGGCCAGCTCGTCCAGCAGCCGCGGCAGGGTCTCGGCCGCGCGTCCCGGGCGGAAGTCGTCGCGCGGGTCGAGGTTCTCCGGCGGGTCGAGGGATTGCACGAACGTCTTCGCGCCGCGGTTACGCGCTTCGGCCAGGAATCCCGCCGCTGGGTAGACCAGCCCGCTCGTGCCGACCGCGAGAAAGTGCGTGCAGGCCTTCAGCGCCGCGAAGATTTCGGCCATGCGGTACGGCGTCTCGCCGAACCACACCACGTCGGGGCGGAGCCGCGGGGAACCGCAGCCCGCGCACGGCGCGAACGTCGCGGGATCGACGCGCTCGCGGTCGACGATCGTCGCGTCGCACGCCTCGCAGCGGAGAGCGAGCAGTTCGCCGTGCATGTGGATCGGTCGCGACCCGGCGCGTTCGTGGAGGTCGTCGACGTTCTGCGTCACCAGCGTGAACGCCGCGCCGGCCGCCGTCGCGCGGGCCTCGAAGGCCGCGAGCGCGCGGTGCGCGGCGTTGGGTGCGACCTTCGGCAGCGCCGCGCGGCGCTCCTGATAGAAGCGCCAGACCGACGCGGGATCGCGTCGCCAGGCGCCGGGCGTCGCGACGTCTTCGACGCGCCGGCCTTCCCACAGTCCGTCCGGGCCGCGGAACGTCGCCACGCCGGAGTCGGCCGAGACGCCGGCGCCGGTGAGGACGACGAACGCCGCGCGGGCGGCGCTCACCCGCGCTTCGGAGCGCCGAAGTCCATGGCGCCGCCGGGAAGGAAGTAGACGATGAGCATCTTTCCGCCGGTCACCGTCGGTACGTGGTACGAGCCGGGCTTCTCGAGGACGTAGCCCTCGGGCCGCCCGTCGAAGCGCGGGTCGCCTTCCAGCGCGAACGCGACGGAGAATTCGCCGTTCGGATGCACGTGCCCCGGTCCGGGCCCGGTCATCAGCACCGCGTCGATCGAGAAGTCGCGCGTGGCGGGCGCGGCCTTGGCGAGGCGTCCCCAATAGACGGGCGGCTCGCCGCGGTCGCAGATCACCTTCGCCTCCGCCGCGGCCGCGAGGCGCCGGCGCAGTTCGGAGACGTAAGGGCCGCGGAACGGATGCGCGCGCTCGGCGGCGGCGAGGGTCGCCTCGACGTCGGCGAAGCGCGTCGCGGCCAGGGTGTCGATCAGCGGCGCGAAGGCCGCGACGAGGGTCTCTCGGGTGTCGGCGGACATGGCGCGCGGAGGATAGCGCGGCGCGCGGCGGCGGCGACGCGGCGGCCGCGCGCGGCGGTCACCCGTCGTCGGGAAGCTCGTCGAACAGCGACCCGGGCAGCAGATCCCGGAGCTTCTGGAGCGCGCGCCGATAATCGGCGGCGACCGCGCCCGCGTCGCGATCGACGACCGCGGCGATGTCGTCGTAAGAGCGCTGCTCGATGCCGCGCATCACCACCAGCTCCCGCTCGCCTTCGCTGAGTGCGGAGAACGCCTCGGCCATCGAACGCCCGCCCTCGCGCCCGGTGACCGACGACACGGTCGCGCGCGTCTCGGCCGACAGATCGGCGTAGCGCTCGGCCGCCTCCGGCGTCTTGAGGCCGAGCACGGTCTTGTCGCCGCCCGCGACGTGGCGGCGCACCAGCTCCATCACGATCTCGAACTGCCGTTCGGCGAGGAACTTCGTCAACGCGAGCGAGGCGCGCGGCGCGTCGGGCGGCACGTCGCCGAGCCGCGGCAGGGCGCGCGCCCAGGTCTCCTGCACCAGCTCCTCCGCGTCGTAGATCATGCCGAGCGGCGCCTTCAGGCGGTGCTCGGCGTCGAGCCGCAGCAGCGGGCTGAAGCGGTCCACGAGCCACGCCGTGCTCACCGGATCGGCGAGCCGCGCGCGGCGCAGGTGGATCTTCGCCGCCTCGTCCGCAGCCGCCTGGACGGCGCGTTCCGCATCGTGTCCCGAGTGCATGACGCGGGGCATGATAAGGGCGAACCGTCGACCGCGCGCAAGAAGGGTCGCGGACGTCGCGCCGGCGACGTAAGCCCGGACCGGCCACGGCTATCTTCTCGATGACGCGACGTCCCGCCGCATGCGCGCCGACCTGCGGCGTGCGCGGGGGCCGGGGCGCTCCGGATAAGATTTCGACGTGGCTCACGCCCGGCGCGACAAACCGCATCGACGTCGCTCGTCGATGGAGCTGCATCACCGCCTGCCGCGGAGCGCGGTGGTGCTCGGAGGCCCCGAGGCCGTCGCCGCCGCCCGCGCCGTGGCGCAGCGCGTCCGCCCGCATCCCGAACGCCTGCGCGTCGCCCTTCTCCTCACGTTCGCCGCGACGGCGATCGGCTGCGCCTGCTTCTGGTTCGTCGTCTACCAGGAGGATCACGCGCGCCGCACGTTCTTCCCGCGGCGCGACGCGGGCGGCCTCATCCACGTCCTCGCGGGGTTCGGCCTGCTCACGCAGGTGCTGCTCCCTATCACGACCTCGCTGCGTCTCGTGCGCACCGCGCGCGTCCCCGTCGGCCGGACGCTCCGGCTCGCGATCGCGTGGGCGGGCGGCGCCTCGGCCGTCGTCGTCTGGAGCTTCTTCGCCGACGCGGTTTCGCCGCAGTTCGCCCTCTCGGCGCTCGCGCTGTTTCCGGCGGCGGGCGTGCTGACGTGGTGCGCGCGCGCGGCCGCGAAAGCCGACGGCGGCTGAGCCGCGCCGGCGCCTCGATCGCCGCCGCGTAGACTCCCCCGAATCATGGCGCGCGCGGAGGTGGTGGTGATCGGGGCCGAAGTCCTCACCGGCAAGGTGACGGACGCGAACGGGCCTTTTCTGTGCGCCGAGCTGCGCGCGCTCGGCGCCGAGCTCAGGCGCCTCACGGTCGTCCCCGACGAACTGGAAGCGATCGCCGAAACGGTGCGCGCCGCGTCCGCGCGCGTCGACTTCGTGATCACCACGGGCGGCGTGGGGCCGACCCTCGACGACCTCACGTTCGAAGCGGTGGCCGCGGCCTTCGGCGTCGGGCGGCGGCGCGACGCGCGGCTCGTCGACGTGCTCCGCGCCTTCTTCGGCGACGCGGTCGTCGAAGCCCACCTCCGCATGGCGGACCTGCCGGAAGGCGCCGAGCTGCTGTTCAGCGACGGCCTGCGCTTCCCGGTGGTGAAGGTCCGCAACGTGTACGTGATGCCGGGCAGCCCAGGCATTCTCCGCAAGAAGTGGATCGCCCTCCGCGAGCGTTTCCGCGAGGCGCCGTTCGTGCTGCGACGCGTCTTCGTCACCCTCGAAGAGGGTCTCCTGGCGCCGACGCTCGAAGCCGTGCGCGACGCCGAGCCGGACGTGACTCTCGGCTCGTACCCGGTGTTCGACGATCCCGCCTACGCGGTGCAGGTGACGCTCGAGGCGAAGGATGCGGCCGCGGTCGAGCGCGCGACGCGGCGTCTTCTCGAGCGGCTCGATCCGCGGACCGTGGTGCGCGTCGCGTGACCGCAGGCCCCGCGCACGGCGGCGACGACGCGTCGGAGTGGCGGGACGTCGGATCCGTCGACGACTTCCCGGCCGGCGCGCCGCGGCTGGTGCGCGTCGGCGGGCGACGCCTCGCCGTCGTCCGGCTTCCGGGTCCCGACGCGACGTTTCGCGCGGTCGACGACGCGTGCCCCCACGCGGGCGATCCGCTGTCGCTCGGCGTCGTCTTCGAGGGACGGCTGGCGTGCCGGGCCCACGGGTGGGCGTTCGACCTCGAAACCGGCGCCTGCGTCGCGGGCGACCGCGCGGCGCGGGTGGTCCGCCACCGCGCCGAAGCGCGCGGAGAGCGCGTGTTCGTCCGGCTCGAAACCGCGCCGTAGGCCGCGCGGACGCCGCGCGACCGACGCTGCTATCCTCGCCGCGGGAGCCTGCGCATGAAGATCTTCATCGACTCGGCGGACCTCGATCAGATCCGCGAAGCGTACGCCTGGGGGATCGTCGACGGCGTCACCACCAACCCGTCGCTCATCAAGAAGGCGGTCGAGAAGCTGAAGGCGGGCGGCGCCAGGGCGTCGATCGAGGACTACATCAAGCGCGTGCTCGAAGCGGCGGCGGGGACGCCGGTGAGTCTCGAGGTGATCGGCGTCACCGAGGAGGACATGACCCGCCAGGGTTTCTTCCTCTATAAGACGTTCAACCCGGTCGCGGACAACGTCGTAGTCAAGGTGCCGGTGAACCCCGCCTGCGAGCCGGGGTCCACCCGTCGCTACGACGGGCTCAAGACCATCAAGACGCTGGCGTCCGAAGGCATCCCGATCAACACGACGCTGGTGTTCACGCCCGAGCAGGCGTTCCTCGCCGCGAAGGCCGGCGCCGCGTACGTCTCGCCGTTCGCCGGGCGCGTCGACGACGAGCTTCGGAAGAAGTCCGGCCATCCCGGCGACCGCAACTCCTATTTCCCCGCCGAAGGCGCACGCAAGGGCGACGCCCCGGCGCCGGTCGACGACAACGGCGTCGTCTCGGGCGTGGGGCTCGTCGACGACATCGTGCAGCTGTTCGGCGTCCAGGACCTCGACTGCGAAGTCCTCGCGGCGAGCCTCCGCACGCCGCGCCAGGTGCGCGAGTGCGCGCTGGTCGGGGCCGACGCGGCGACCATCCCGTTCGAGGTCATCCGCGACATGGTCGACCACTACAAGACCGTCGAAGGGATGAACGCCTTCGTGAAGGACGTGGTGCCCGAATACGCGGACCTGTTCCGCAAGGCCTGAGGAGCGAGCGCTCGGTGAAAGGACAAGGACCGCCGCCCGCGCTCGACCGCGCGCGCGCCGGCGACTGGGAAGGGTTCGAGGACCTTCTCGGACAGACGCTGGCCCCGACGTTCGACGCCGCCGTCCATCTCTTCGGCGGCGGCCCGGCCGCCGCGACCGCGGCCGAAGACGCGCTCTTCGACCTCCTGGAATCCGTCCGCCGCGGGCGCTTCACCCACGGCGACCCGCTCAAGTGGACGGCGCGGACGCTCGTGCGCGGGGCGCGCGCCGCCGGCCGCGCGCCGCTCGAAGGCGGCCTCGCCGCCGACGACCTCGTCGAGCTGGGGCTCGCTCCGGGCGACGGCCGCGGGCCGGCCGTCGGCCGTCTTCCCGTCGACGACCGGCTCGCGGCGACGCTCGACGTCGCGCTCGACCTCGAGCCGCGCGATCTCGCCTTCGCGCTCGAGAAGCCCGAAGCGGAGGCCGCCGCCGCGCTCGCCCGCGCCTTCAAGGCGGTGCCGCACGCGCGCCCGCGCGAAGCGCTGCGCGACGTCTTCGACCGCCGTGCCGCCCGCGAACGCCTGCCCGCCGGCGCCGAAGATCGCGTGCTCGACCGCCTCGAAAAAGCGTGGTGAGACGGCCTTCGCCGCCGCAATAGCGCCGCACCCTCCGAGGCGGCGCCTGCACCGCGGAACGCCGTGCCGAGCATAGCGAGGACGCGCCCGCAGCGTCGTCATCGACGACGATCACCGTCTCGTCGGCGACTTCCAGCGACCGACGACGCGGGGCCGTCGCTCCGCTTCGCTCCGCGGGCGGGCACCCGCGGTCCTGGGGCCGGGCGCGTCAGCGGAGCAGCGCGCGCCAGACGGCGACGTTCGCGTCGGCGGCGGCGTCGTGCGTGAAGGTGCGGGCGACGTGCTCGCGGCCGGCGGCGCCGAGGCGCGCCGCGATCTCAGGCGCGGCGGCGAGACGCGCCGCGGCGTCGGCGAACTCATCGGATGAATCCGCGATCTCGGCGTGGACGCCGGAGCGGATGAGCAACCCGCGGGCGCCGAGCGTCGTCGTCACCAGCGCGCGGCCCGCGGCCAGCGCTTCGAGGTTCTTGATGCGCACGCCGCGGCCTTTGTGGAGCGGGGCGACGATCACCGAGGCGCGGCGGATCTCCTTCGCGATGTCGGCGACAAAGCCCAGCCGTCCGATCCCTGCGGCGGCGAGCGTCGATTCGAGGTCCGATCCCAGCGGCCCGGCCGCGACGTGCAGCGTCGCCTCCGGCGCGCGTGCGCGGATCTTCGGCCAGAGGTCGGCGGCGAGGCGCCGCAGTGCGTCGAGGTTGGGCGCGTGTTCGGCGCTCCCGAAGAACAGGAGGCGCCCGCGCTCCGGCGCGGGGCCGTCCCCGGGCGGGAGATGCGTTCCGGGGCGCCGCAGGAACGGCGCGATCGGCGCGGCGGCGCCGAGGTCGGCCGCGTCCTCTTCGCAGAGCGCGCCGACGCGGCCGAACCGCGGGTAGAAGTCGCGGACGAACCGGAGCGCGCGGGGGTCGGTCGCAAGCGCGTCGCCCGACGCGGCGCCGGCTTCGTGGTCGATCAGGGCCGACGGCAGGCCGCCCAGGAGATCGACGTACGACGCGAAGCCGGCCAGCTCGACCTGCGCGAGGTCGTAGCGCGTCGCCTCGAGCGCGTCGCGGACCGCGCGGCGCGTTTCGGCCCGGTCGAGCTTCACCACGAACCTCGGCCGACCGGTCGTCGCTTCGCGCCAGGCGGTGCGCACGGTCTCTTTCACGCGGCCGAAGACGCCGAGGTCGGCGCGCAGCGGCCGACGCACGGGGTGGAACCATGAGACGCGGCGCGCCGTCGCCTCCAGCTCCGAACGCTCGGCGTCGCGGTAGCCGCAGACGAGACCGACCTCGACGCCGCGCGCGCGCCACGCGTCGAGGAGCGCCGCGACCAGCCGGCCGCTGCCGTGCGCCACGCGCGGATGCGGCAGGTAGGGATAGAGCAGGAGGACGCGCATCGCCGCGCCGCGCGGATCGACGCCCGACGCGGCGCGGGCCTGATAGCATCGCCGCAACAACCGCTTGCAGCTGCTTCACCTCACGCCGTACGTCGCCCATCCGCTCCATCACGGCGGGCGCATCCGTTCCCGTCAGCTTCTGCGGGCCGCCGTCGGCGCCGGGCACCGCGTCGTCAACGTCGCCCTCTCGCGCGGACCCGCCGAGACCGCGGGGGCCGACGCGCTGCGCGCCGAAGGCGTCGACGTCCGCACGGTCGAAGTGCCGCCGGCGCCCCCCGCGCTGACCCAGGGGGAGCGCCTCGTGAAATGGGCGCGACTCCTCGCCGGCAGGTCGTCGCTTCTGCCGCGCTGGAGGCACGACCTCGCCGCGGCCGAAGTCGCGCGCGTCGTCCGCGAAACGCCGATCGACCTCGCGGTGATCGACACGCCGTGGATGGACGTCTACCGCTCCGAGCTGCGCGGCATCCCGTACGTCGCGTCGACGCAGAACGTCGAAGGCGACGTGCTGGCCGCCGCGGCGGCCACCCTCGGACCGGCGGCGGCGTGGGCCGCGGCGCGGGACGCGGCGATCCTGCTGGCGCACGAGCGGCGCTGGACGCGGGGCGCCGCCGCCGTCGTCGCCGTGAGCGACGAGGACGCGCGGCGCTTCGGCGCGATGACGGAAGGGTGCCGCACGGTCGTCGCGCCGAACGGCGTCGACGTCGAAACGCTGCGGCCCCTCGGCGATCCTCCCGCGGACGGCCCGCTGCTTTTCGTCGCGAGCTACGACTACCCGCCCAACGCCGACGCGGCGCGGTGGTTCGTCCGCGACGTCCTGCCCGCCGTGCGGGCGACGCTCGGCCCCGTCGAGGCGGTCCTCGCCGGGCGGGAGCCCGACGCCGAGGTGCGCGCCCTGGCGCAGACCCCGGGCGTGCGCGTCACCGGCGCGGTCGACGAGCTCGGCCCGCTCTATCGGGCCGCGCGGGCCGTGGTGGCGCCGCTCCGCTTCGGCGGCGGCTCGCGCCTCAAGATCCTCGAGGCCTTCGCCTACGGACGGCCGGTGGTCGCGACCGGCCCGGGCGCCGCGGGCCTCGCGGCGCGGCCGGGTCGCGAGTTGCTCGTCGCCGACGACGCTGCGGGATTCGCCGCGGCCCTCGGGCGCCTCCGCGACGAGCGCGGTCTCGCGGCGTCCCTCGCGACCGCGGCGCGGGAGTTCGTGGAGACGCGGCACGGTTGGCCCGCGTCCCGCGCCGCCTACCTCGCGGCCCTCGACGCCGCCGCGCGCGCGATCCGTCCCCGGGCCGAGCTTCGACGCGGCGCTTGAGGGCCGGCCGCGCCCGCCGCCGCGGGGAGGCGTTCGCGCCGGCCGGCCGCGCTATAGTCGGCCCGCCATGACGCAGCACATGAACGCCCAGGAGACCGAGGAAGGCCGCGGATCGTCGTACGTCACCCGCAAGCTCCTCGAAGCGCGCACCATCCTCGTCTTCGAGCCGATCTCCGACGCGGTCGCTCGACGCCTCCACACGCAGCTCGTCATCCTTCAGAAGGCCGAGGCCTCGGCGCCGGTGACGGTTTACATCAACTCGCCGGGCGGCAGCGCCGACAGCGGCTTCGCGATGTTCGACGCGCTCCGGTTCTTCGACATGCCGGTGACGACGGTCGTGAACGGCCTCTGCGCCAGCGCCGCCGTCATGGTCCAGCTCGCCGCCCCGCGGCAGCGCCGCTTCGCCGCGCCGAACGCGCGCTTCCTGCTGCATCAGCCGCGGACCGTCGCGCGCGGCCAGGCGAGCGACATCGAGATCGAGGCGGGCCAGATGCTCCGCATCCGCGAGCAGTACAACGCCATCGTCGCCCAGGAGTGCGGCAAGACCGTCGCGCAGGTGACGAAGGACTCCGACCGCGACTTCTGGCTGGACGCCGAGCAGGCGCGCGCCTACGGCCTGGTCTCGAAGATCGCGGGCAAGCTCTCCGACCTCGGGGTGTGACCGCCGGCGGCGCCGGCGACCGGCCCGCGTCCGCCTCGGCGGCGCGCGGGTCCGCACTTTCGGTCACGCTCCTCAGCGACGCGCCGGTGTACGGGGGCGGCGAGCGCTACCTCGAAACGCTCGCCGCGGGCTTTCCGCCCGAAGAGGTGCGCGCCGACGTGATTCTGTCGGAGGCCGCCGACCTCGACGCCTGCGCGGCGCGCCTGAACGCCCGCGGCCTGCATGTGACGCGGCTGCCGGCGGTGACCGTGCTGAAGGACGTCGGGCCGCTGCTCCGCAATCTGTGGCGCCTCGCCTGGCGCCGGACGCAGCTCATTCACGCCAACCTCGTCGACCCGCGCGCGTGCAACGGCGCGATCGTCGCCGCCGCGATGGCGGGACATCGCGCGATCCTCGCCACCGAGCACCTGCCGTCGAGCCCGTTCGACGACAAGCCGGCGCCGCTGCGTCATCGGACCGCGTCGGCGCTGATCCGGCGTCGGATCGTGGTGAGCGAGGCGTCGAAGGCGGCGCTGGTCGCCCGCGGAGTCGCGGCGGAGACGGTCGACGTCGTCCCGAACGGGATCGTCGAGCCGCCGTACCTCGGCCGCGCGGCCGCCCGACATCTGCTGTGGCCGGGATGCCAGGGGCCGCTGATCGGATGGTCGGGACGCCTCGCCGCGCAGAAGCGTCCCGAGCTGTTCGTCCAGATCGCGCAGCGCGTCGCCCGCGCCCGACCCGACGTGCGGTTCGTGCTGCTCGGCGACGGCGCGCTGCGCGCCGATCTCGAAGCGCTCGTCCGGGCCGGCGGCCTCTCCGACGTCGTGCGGCTCGTCGGCCATCGCCCCGACGCGCCGTCGCTGTACGCGGGGCTCGCGGTCCTCGTGATGACGTCGCGCTACGAAGGCCAGCCGCTCACGCTGATCGAAGCGGGCCTCGCGCAGACTCCGGTCGTCGCCGGCCGCATCCCCGGGCTCGACGAGGTGGTCGTGGACGGCGCGCCCGGCGCCGAAACCGGGACCCTCGTGCCGCCCGACGACGTCGACGCCTACGCCGCCGCGACGCTGGCATGGCTCGCCGACGACGACCGCCGCCGCGCCGCCGGCGCCGCCGCCCGCGCGCGGATGCTCCGGCGCCACTCGCCGCAGGCGATGGTCCGCGCCACGATCGACGCCTATCGGCGGGTGTCCCCCCGCGCGGCGCGTTAGTCCGCGCGCCGCGGCGTCAGTCGACGGGGACGAGCTTCACGCAACGCAGCGCGGGCGAGGACAGCTCCGGCTCGAGAGGCGCCTGGACCCAGCCTTTCACGTGCGCGAGATCGGCGAAGATCCGCGGAGGGACTTCGTTCAACGGTCCGACGGGCGGATTCAGCGCGACGACGTAGACCGCGCTGCGATGACGGCTGGTGTCGAGCTCGTGCTGCAGCTCGGCCACGCCCTCGTAGTTGCGGTAGAGCTGACGGACGACGTCTTCCCGGCCCTGGCCGAAGCAGAAGATCTGCGTCGACACGCCCCACCCCGCGGCGAGGAAACCAGTCGTCTCGTGACGCCCGGCGAAGCGGCCGAGCTCGTTGAGGGCGGGATCCCATTTGCGGGTAGCGCGGGTCGCCCGCAGGTCGCGCTGGATCTCATACGCGCCGGGAAGCCGCACCGCCCAGAGCGCGAGGAACGCCGCGATGAGAAGCGCGGCGAGGCGCGGAGCGCGGCGACGCGCCGCGGTCCACGCCGACGCGGCGCCCACGATCGCGTAGGGCGTCGTCAGCGCCCAATGGTGCGGGTTCGTGGTCTCCGGCAACGCGAACAGCCCGAGCACGACGAGGCCCCAGGAAACGGCGAGGAGGAGCCCCTCCCTCGCGGGCCCCGGCGTGTCGCGCCGAAGGCGGATTCCCACGGCGACGGTCAGGACCAACAGCCCGGCGAGGAGCACGCCGTCGAAGTCCTGCAGGAGGGTCGGAGGATGTCCCAGCATCTCGGCGCGGTAGGCGGCGCCTCCGCCGAGGGTGAGGCAGCCGCGGAGGATGCGGAGGAACGACTCCGCGTCCTGCGGATTGGTGCGGAGCACCTCGCTGATCGAGAACAGTTCCCCGTAGGCGAAGAGCCAATACGCGTTGACCGCGAGGATCGGCCCCGCGCCGAGGACGCCGCGCGCGGCGAGCGCAAGGAATCGCCGGCGCGCGTTTCCACGGCCGTCGGCGAGGGTCCAAAGCAGCAGCGGCGCCACGAGGGCGGCCGAGCTGAGCTTGTCGAAGACCGCGAACCCGCCGAGCGCGCCGAGCACGAACGCTCCGCGAAGCGCGCCGGGCGCCGTGCGCGACGTCCGCAGCCAGACTCCCAGCATGAGCAGGCGGAGCGAGAGCGCGATCGCGACCGGCCCCCAGTCGTGGCGGGTGCCGAGAAGCACGGTGGCGTCGAGGATCAACGTCCCGCCGACGAGCGCGAGGGCGCCCGGCGGCAACGCGCGGCGCGCCAGAAGAATGAACGCGAAGAGCGTCAGAGCGACGGCGGAGATGCCGACCATCCGCCAGCTCTCGATGGTGAAGGGGCGCCCCGCTTTCAACCACAGCGGACCGTACAGGCTCGCCTTCGTGGCGGCCTTGTACTTCATCACCATCATCGGGACGCCGCCGATGCGGCACAGCGAGAACATGTGGCTGTCGCGGCCGATCCAGGCGAAGGCGGGGCACGCCTTGTTGAGCTCGTCGTAGAACGCGCCGAAGCCGCCGAGGTTCGGCGTCGCGAGCGCGAGGTAGGCGACCACGGTCGCGCAGCCGACGAGCAGGGCGGATCGGCGAGACGCGCCTTCAACGGGGGTCGGCGTCATGGCTTCGGGCGGCGATGGTACGCGGACGTCGGCGGTGCGCCGGCGGCGGCCCTCATGCGTCGGATTCCCGTCCGCGGGCGCGCGTTCGCGGTAGAACCGCGGCATGGGCGGAAAAGCGGTCGACGCGGGATTGCTGGTTCTGAGGCTCGGCGTCGGCGCGCTGTGCGTCGCGCGAGGGCAGGCGCAGGTGTTCGGAGGCCCGGAAATGTGGCGGGCGCTCGGCGCCTACGCGCTGACGCCGTTCAACATCGACTCCGGGCACGTCGCGGTCGGGGGCGCGGGCGCGTTCGTTCAGTTTCTCGGCGGCGTCTGCCTCGCGCTCGGAGCGTTTTTCCGGCCCGCGGCCGCGCTGCTGACGCTCGTCGCGGCGGGCGCGCTCGCGGCTCGCTGGAAGCGCGACGTGCCCTTCGTCGATTGGGCGGCGCAGGCGTACGCCGGCGTCGCGTGCGTCGCGCTGCTGCTCGCCGGCCCGGGCCGCTTCGCCGTCCGGAAGGGCTGAGCGACGAATGACGCCGAGCCGCGCTACGAAGCGCGACGCCCGGCGTTGGGCGTCGACGGAATCTCCGAAGCGCACGCCGGCGGCTTGACGCAGGGCCGTCTCATCGGTGCATAATTCCGTCACCGCCGCGACGCGCGACGCACGCGCGCCGGCGCGGGAGCACCCGCCATGTGGCGCGCCGAACTGCTGCATCGCCTCGCCGACTACGCGTCGACGCTGCGCGACGGACTCGACGCCTGCCGGACCGACGAGGAGCGCCGCCCGTGGGCCTCGGCGCTCGCGTTCGTCGGCCTCCTCCTCGCGGCGATCAACGACGACCTCCCCATCGGCGCCATCCGCACGCTGGTCGAAGAGGAGGACGCGAAGTTTCCGTTCGATTACCTTTCGCCCGACGAAGCAAAGGTCGCGGAAGAAGCCTGGAGCGTCTTCCGCGACAGCCTCGCCGAAGCGCGGCGCTGACCGGCGCCGCGCACGTCACGTCGCGGCCGGCGCCTGGACCGCAGCGGCCCGGCCCGAAGCGGAGCGGAGGGACCGCCCTGCTTCGTCGAGCGGCGACGGCCGAGGAAAGCCGGCCGCTCGCCGACGATCGCGGAAGCTCGACGATGCGGGGCCGGAGCGGCGCTGCGCGCCGCGCCGGGCCTCCGCGGTCCAGGCGCCTGTGCTGATTCAACCGCGGCGCCGGACCGACGTCGGCATCGCGGCGCACGTCACGTCGCGGCCGGCGCCTGGACCGCAGCGGCCCGGCCCGAAGCGGAGCGGAGGGACGGCCCTGCCGCGTCGGTCGGCGACGTGCGTGGCACGAGGCCGCAGGACGGCCGGCGCCGCGCCCGGCCTCCGCGCTCCATTCGGCCGCCGACGATCGACGTCGGCCGGGCGCGGTCACCGCTCGAGGACGCCGCCCTTCTCCGCCTCGTAGCGCATCGTCGCCTTCGGTGCGCCGCCGTCGGCGCGCACCAGCCAGCGCGCGCGGACGCGGCCGCGCCCCGGCACGCCTCCGTCGAGCAGCAGCCGCTCGGGTCGTTTCTCGACGAACTCCGTGCGCTCGCGGCCGTGCGGCCCGATCACCCGCCCGCCCGCGACCACGGCGCCGCCGAGCACGCTCAGCGTCCAGCGGTCGGGCGTGCCGATCCCCTTCTGCCGCGCCGTCGCCGACCGAGTCGGAATCGCGCCCGTGTTCCGCACTTCGGCGGTCACCGCGTAGAGGCCGTCGCCGAGCTTCTCCAGCGTGGGCGCGTCGGCCTCCAGATTCGGCATACGCTCGGCGTGCATCACGGTGAACGCCATGTTGCGGTGGCACAGCTCTTCGAGCATGAAGCGCGGCGGCACGCGGCCGGTGTCCTTGCGCCAGCCGCCGATCTCGACGTCGCCGAATTGCGGATGCCGGTACGGCTTCCACGGCGCGTAGCGCTCGCCGAGCTCGACGCGGTCGTCGAAGCGCAGCCGACCGAGGTCGTCCGCCGCCGCGCCGCCGTACTGCGGCGTCGTCCACAGCTCGTTGGTGAACGAGAACACGCCGAGGCCCTCGAAGCACCACGTGACGAAGCCGCCGTACACGGGGTACAGGTCGCGCCACAGGATCATGTAGCGGTAGTGCGGGAGCATCTCCTCGCCCGCTCGGCCCATTTCGTCGTACACGGCGACGTCTTCCGGCGGGTACTCGCCGTAGGCCTTCTGACCGGGCCCGCGCAGGATCATGCCTCCCGCGTTGTGGTAGCTCTGCACCGCGGCGACGTTCGGATGCGCCAGCAGGAAGTCGGCGATGCACCGCGCCTCGGGGTGCGACAGCGGGTAATCGCCCGCGCCGAATTGCTGGTGATTCGGACGCCAATCGGTCGGCCAGTTGCGGTTGAGGTCGTACCCGCCCGGTCCGTCTTCGTCGATGCGGCCGTCGCCGTCGTCGTCGATCCCTTCGCCCCCGAGGAGCACGTGCGTCCCCTCCTGCCCCGGCTTCGCCGCCCGGAGGAGCCGCGGATCTTCGGGATCGAGCACGTGCGTGCCGCCGCGGTCGACGCGCTTCCGCATCTGCGTGATCGACCCGTCGCCGTCGAGATCGTTCGGCCCGTCCTCGTCGGCGACGCCGTCGCGGTCGTCGTCCACGGGCCGCTTGCCGGTGCGCGACGAGTGCATGGTGTTCGGCGCGTGGAACCACCAGTGACGCCCGTCGGGGTTCACCATGGGGAGGACGTAAAGCGTCTTCTCGCGGAGCAGGCGATCGACCCGCTCCGACGTCCCGCGCCGCTCCGTGAGGTACCAGAGCGTGTAGAGGCACACCTCCGTCCCTTGGATCTCGTTCCCGTGGACGTTGGCGTCGATCCACATGGCGGGGCGCGCCTCGAGCGCAACGCCGTCGCGGATCGCCAGCGTCGCGAGCCACATTTCGCGGCCCTCGAAGGACCGGCCGATGCTGCTCAGCGTGAGCACGTCGGGATGCGCCGCGGCGAGCGTGTTCAGCGCCGCGACGGTTTCGTCGTAGTCGTAGAAGCGGTTGAACGCCATCGCGACCTTCGGCGGCGGCGCGACGGGGTTCTGCGCGACTGCGGCGAGCGCGAGGACGGCGGCGGTCGCGAGGCGGCGCGCGGCGCGGACTGCGGAAGCGGCGACGGCGCGGGTCATTTCGGGGCTCCGGCGAAGGCGATGCGCGCGGCGGCGGCGCCGGCGTTAGGGCTGACGAGCCTCAGGACGGCCTCCTCGCCCTCCGCGGCGCGGACGATCCAGCGCAACTTCCGGCCGCCGCCCGCCGGGCCGAACGGCTCGAGCTGCGTGCGCGGCTCGCCCAACTCGAAGCGGTCGCGCGGGAGGTCGATCTCGACGCGCGCCGGCAGCCGGGCCCGGGTGCGCGCACCGACGCGCAGCGTCGTCGGCGTGCGGCCGGCGTTGCGGACGACGGCCGTCACTTCGTAGAGCCCGGGCCCGAGCGGCGTCGCCTTCGCGTCGAGGACCTCGAACCGCGGCATGAGCGCGAGGAGGTCGAACACGAACGCGGCGTGCTTCTCGACGAGCGCATCGAGTTCGTCGGCGGTCGGCGCGTCGGCGCCGGGAACGAAACCGCCGATTTCCACGTCGCCGAGGGTCGGATGCCGGAACGGCTTCCACGGCGCGAAGCCCTTTCCCTCCAGCCGCCGGTCGGAATCGAGGAGCCGGCGCGTTTCGTCGGTCGACGGCTTCTTCCCGCTCGGCAGCGACTCCGCTTCGGCGGGCTTCGGCGGTTCGTACACCTTGCTCGCCGCGGCGAACACGCCGAGGTGCGCATAGACCCACTGATGCAGGGCGCCGTCGGCCGGATCGTCCAGCTTCTTCTCGAAGCCGAGCCGCTCCTTCCGGCGCTTGACCGCCTCTTCGAACCACGGGCGGTCTTCGTTCTCCACGGCGGGGAAGAACTTCGCCTCGTTGTTGCCGGGAGGCGCCTCGACGAGGTTGTCGCGGCGGCCGAGCACCAGCACCGCCGCGCACGACTGCGCGGCCAACAGGCGTTCGACCAGCGCGCGCGTCTCGGGCTCGGAGACCGGCGTCGGCCCGGCCTCGCGATCGAACTCCTTCCAGCCGTGGGGGAAGTTGCGGTCGACGTCGACGCCGCCCGGGCCGTCCTCGTCGATCGCGCCGTCGCCGTCGTCGTCGAGCCCTTCGGGTTCGAGGCGCCAGCCGCCAACCTCGCCTTTGGCGGGGTCGGCCTTCACGAGCGCGCGAGCGTCTTCGGGCGCCTCGCGGTACGGGCCGAGCGGATCGCGGAGGCGCATCCACGCGACGACGCCGTCGCCGTCGAGGTCCTGCGGGCCGTCTTCGTCGACGAGGCCGTCGCGGTCGTCGTCGATCGGACGCAGATTGCTCCGCCAGGCCCGGCGCGGCGCGTCGCGCGCGGCGAGCGCCGCGTCGAGCGCGACGATCGGCACGACTTCGACCGCGCACGTCTCCAGCAGGCGCCGCCGCTCGGGGTCGCGCTCCGCGAGGTCGAGGAGCGCGCCGGGCAGGCGCCCCGCGACGGCCATCGCGGCGGCCTGGTCGCCCTGCAAGCCGGCGACGACGAAGAGCCGCGGACGCGACTCCGCCGCGACGTCGCCGGGAAGCGCGGTGAGCGCGGAGCGCAGCGGACGCCCGGCGGTCGTCGCGCCGATGGTCTCGATGCGGCAGGCGGGGCGCGTGGCCGCGGCTTCAAGCAGGGCGCCGGGGTCGACGTCGCGGGGAGTGATCTGCGCCGGCGCCGCGAGGCACGCCGCCGCGAAGACGAAGGCCGAGCGTCTCATGTGGCGCGGGATTCTACGGGCGGCGGCGCCCGCGCGCCGCGCGGCCGCGGCGTCCGTTCAGCTCACTTCTTCGACCAGACGGCGCCGTCTTTCGTGTCTTTGACCTCGATCCCGGCCTGGCCGAGACCGTTCCGCAGCACGTCGGCGACGTCGAACAGCTTGCGCTCCCGAAGCACGCGCCGGACGTCGAGCACGGCTTTCATCACCGGCTCGAGGTCGACCGACGCCGCGCGCGCCGCGACCGCGCCCTCCGGCAGCAGGCCGAGCACGTCGCCGGCGGTCTCGCGGAAGGCGTCGGCGGCCCGGCGCCAGGCGGCGCGGCCCGCCGTCCCGCCGAGCAGCGCGCGCACCTCGCCGAGGAAGCCGTGGCACGCGGCCAGCGCGACCGGCGTGTTGAAGTCGTCGTCCATCGCGGCGTGGAACGCCGCGTCGAACGCCCGCGTCGCCGCGTCGAGACGCGCGTCGTCGGATCCCGTCGCCTCGGGCGCGTCGGCCGCCTTCGCGTCGAGCTCGCGCCACGCGCCGACCAGGCGCGACCACCCCGCTTCGGCCGCCTTCAACCCCTCGTCGGTGTAGTTCGCCGGCGAGCGGTAGTGCGTGCCGAGGAGGAAAGTGCGGACCGTCTCCGGAGCATGCAGCGCCGGCAGATCGCGGATCAAAATGCCGTTGCCGAGCGACTTGGACATCTTCTGCCCGTCGCGGTTGATCATGTTGTTGTGCAGCCAGTAGCGGGCGAACCCGCCGCCGGTGGCCGCGCAGCTCTGGGCGATCTCGCATTCATGGTGGGGGAACTGGTTCTCCAGCCCGCCGCCGTGGATGTCGAACTCGTCGCCCAGATACTTCATCGACATGGCCGAGCACTCGATGTGCCAGCCCGGATAGCCCTTGCCCCAAGGGCTTCGCCACCACTGGATGTGTCCGCCGTCGGCGCGCTTCCACAGCGCAAAGTCCCGCGGGTCGCGCTTCTCGTCGCGCACCGCGACGCGCGCGCCGCCGCGTTGATCTTCGACCTGTCGGCCCGACAGCTCGCCGTAACGCGGCCACGACTTCACCGAGAAGTACACGTTGCCCTCGACGGCGTACGCATGTCCCTTCTCGATCAACCGCTCGATCAGCTCGATCTGCTCGGGGATGTGCTGCGTCGCGCGCGGGTAAAGGTCGGCGTGGCGGACGCCCAGCCACTCCAGGTCCTTGAAGTAGCCGCGGGTGATGCGTTCGGCGATCTCCAGCGGATGAACCTTGTCGATCTTGGCGAGGCGCTCGATCTTGTCCTCGCCGTCCTCGCCGTCGTCGACGAGGTGGCCGACGTCGGTGATGTTCTGCACGTACTTCACGCGGTACCCGAGATGTCGGAGGTACCGCACGACGACGTCGAACGAGACGTACGACTTGGCGTGGCCGAGGTGCGCGTCGGAGTACACCGTCGGGCCGCAGACATAGATGCCCACCTGCCCCGCGACCCGGGGCGTGAACGGCTCCTTGCGTCGACCGAGCGTGCTCAGGATCTGCAGGCGGTGTTCGCGAAGAGCCATGCGGCGGCCATCTTCCGGAAGGCCCGGCGCCGCCGCAAGCGCGTGCGCTTCAGTCCGGAGCCGCTTTGCGTTCGACGACCGTCGCCAGCGCGCGGCGCCACTCGGGGAGCCCGAGCGGCTTGCGGATGCGGCGATCGACGCCGCCCAGGTCCGGCCCGTCTTCGCCGCCGAGGCCGCTGAGCATGATCACCGGGGTCTGAGGCGCCAGCTGCTTGACCTTCATGGCGAACGTCTCGCCGTCCATTACGGGCATGGCGCAGTCGGTGATGACGAGGTCGAAGCGCCCGGCCCGGAATCTTTCGAGCCCATCGGCCCCGTCGTGAGCCGTTTCGAGGGTGTGGCCGTCGGCCGTCAGGTACCCCGCGATCACGTCGCGCGAAGCCTGCTCGTCGTCGACCACGAGGGCGTGCAGCTTCTCCGGCGGCCGCGCGCGAACGACGTCGGCGCGCGGGAATCGAACGCGCACCTCCGTGCCGACGCCCGGCGCGCTCTCGATCTCGAGGGTTCCGCAATGGCGCGTCACATAGCCCTGCGCCGACGACAGGCCGAGCCCGGACTCGCCGCGCGTGGAGAAGTACGGTTCGAGACAGCGGGCGCGGACGTCGGGCGGCATTCCCGTCCCGGTGTCCACGACGCGCAGCGTGACGCTTTCCGCGTCGAAAGACGTTTCCACCGTCAGCTCGCCGCCGCTCGGCATCGACTGCACGGCGTTCGTCAGCAACCGGTCGAGCGCCTTGCGGAGCTGCACGCGATTCCCGTCGACCGGCGGCGTGGCGCCGAGACGGCGCACCACGACGAGCCCGCTCTCGGTCCCGGCGAGCTCCGCCCATGCGGCCTTCGCCGGGACGAGAGCTTCGGCCGCGACCTCGTCCAGACGCACGTCTTCGGGGATGAGCCGCCCCTCCTTCGCACGATGGAGATTGCGGAGACGCGCCGCCACGTCGGCGGCCTCCTGCGCCGCCCGGCGGATGGCCAGCAGGTCTTCGCGGACGCGCGGATCGAGCCCGTCGCCGCCGTCGAGCAGCAGGTCGGTGAAGCCCAGCACCGGCGCGAGAGCGTTGTTGAAGTCGTGAACGACGCCGCGGGCGAAGGTCCCGACGGCGGCGAGGCGCTCGCGCTCGATCATCGCCGGATGCGCGGCGCCGATCTCGTCGATCGTCTGCTTCAGGCGCGCGGCCGAC
Organism: Planctomycetota bacterium; assembly: GCA_035626575.1. Classification (GTDB taxonomy): domain Bacteria; phylum Planctomycetota; family CAIWVZ01; genus DASPNK01. The sequence continues at coordinate 21,186 of DASPNK010000068.1, forward strand.
GCGGAAGACGCGATCTGCGTCTCCACGCGGAGCGTGACGTCATGCACCATGCGGCGCGCCGAAACGAAGACGCCGTTCCGGAAGAACGGTTCGGCGGACACGACGACGTGCTTCACGGCGCCGTCGCGTCCGCGCATCTTCATCGGCAGCTCGGCGATCGACTCGCCTGCGAGCAGCCTCCGCCAGAAAGTCTCTGCTTCGACCGGGTCCGTATGAAAGGCCTGGAACGGGCGCCCGACGTATCCCTCGGCGAGGCCGAGGAGCCGAAGCTGCGCCGGGTTGGCCCACTGCACCCGACCGTCGGAGCCGATCTGATCCACGCCGACCGCGAGGTGCTCGAGGAACTGCGTCGTCTCGCGCTCGCGCTCGCGGGCCGCCGCTTCGGTGCGGCGTCGGCGGGCGACTTCGGCTTCGAGAGCGCGGTACTTCTGCTGAAGCGAGGCGACCGCGCGCAGGCGGTCGGCCGGCGTCGGCAACGCGGTGTAGCTCTCGGCGGGAATCACATGGTCGTGGCCGCGGCAGATGGCGTCGACGTCGTCCGGTCGATCCCCGATGGCGTCGCAACGGTAGGCGCAGAGAAGGCGGAAGGACCGGGCGGCGGCCGCCGAGCCCCAGACCTCCTCGAGACGGAGGGCCGCGTCGCGGTCTCCCCGGCTCCAGAGAAGCTGGGCCATGTCGCTGAAGACCCGGACCTGCCGAGCGGAGGCGCCCGCGCGGGCGGCGAGGGAACCGACGATCTCCTCGAACCGGCGAAGGTCGAGCCCGCCGTCGGAGCTCACCGCCGTGAGGGTCGCCGCGGCGTCGGACGCGACGTACCGATCTCCCGCGCGGAGCGCGGAGAGGTCGTGGCCCATCCGGGCGAGCCGAATCTCCAGGCCGTCCCGATGGACGGACGTCGCGACCACCAGAGCGCCGCCGCCGGCCCGAAGCCCCTCGTCGAGCAGCGCCGCGACCGCATCGAGCAGGTAGGCGTCGCCCTCGTAGAACTGCACCGCGTGGCGCGCCGCGCCCCAGCCACCCATGCCCGCAACTCCGGACGCGACGCCCGTCGGCGCTTCGCTTACTGAGAACCGGTCTTTCATCTCCGCAGAGACGTTGAACTAGACCAACGCATAGAACGATCTTGATCGAGGCGCCACGTCGCAGGCGGCCTTTTTAGTGTCGACGGCGTCCCTCCCAACTTCAACGCCCGACGCGGAATCTCCAGATCCCGAAGAAGCCCGAACAACCGAGGCGCCGACCAC